>PWGF01000552.1 GCA_003554375.1 Spirochaetaceae bacterium | reverse complement strand
GGTGGACCTGATACTGATGGACGTTCAGATGCCCAAGATGGACGGACTCGAAGCGACCAGACAGATACGCTCGCTGAGGCACGATGAAGGCAAGCGTGTTCCCATCGTCGCGTTGAGCGCGGGCGTAGGAGCCGAGGAGCAAGAACGTTGCACGGCCGCGGGCATGAACGACTTCTTGGGCAAGCCGCTTCGTTCCGACTCACTTCGCCAGATGCTCCTCAAGCATCTACCGACGAACAACGTTTGAGCCGTTAGCGGGCCGTGCGGAGCAGCCGTCGACCAAGAGACTTCTGCCGGGGAAAGCGGCAGGGTGCCCCCTCTCCCGGAGCCGGCGGCCAGAACCGGAAACCCAGCCCTGCAGATGAGCCGGGCCTCGGGCTCGACGAGCGGAATCAATCGGCAGGGCCGGAACCGTCGGTTTCTTCTTCGCTGCTCATGCCGATCCGTGCGTTGGGATCGCTCGCCTCGACAAGCTCTGACTGCGCATCGCTCGCCGCCGGCGCCTCGCCCGCGAGTACGCCGCCGCTTTGCTCGTCGGCCTCCGAAGTCGCATCGTCGGCGACAACCAAACGAACGCCAGGCAGCAGCGTCATTGCCGCCGCCCACATGAGCACAACCGGCACAATTTGGGCCACAATCCCAGCACCCACGGAGACCGTTGCATGGGGCGCAGCATAGTAACCGGCGGCGGCCGCAAGGTTCGCGATCGTCAGCAACAACAGGATGCCGAGCGACTCTTTTGACAGGAGGCCAAACGGCGTCTGGTCGTGCACAAAAAGCCGGGAGCCCAGAAGGTAAGCCAGGCCATAGTTGATCAGTGCCATCCCCACGGCATAGAGCTGCGCGTACGGGTCAGCGGTGAGATGCGCGAAACCGAGATCTGCCCACAGCCACACCACCGCGTATCCTCCGACAGCGATTCCGAGATATCCGAGCAGCGCAATTGTTGCCGCTCGAACCCGAATACGCGAACCGGCTCGCATTTCGTTTTCCTTTCCTTCTTCGGTAGCTCGCTGTAGCTTGCGCCGGGCCGAGCGGTCCCAAGTGACTAGAAGCGTCGAGAAGAGAACCGCGTAGGCAAGCGCCTCCGGAACCGCCGCAAGGTGTGTCCGGCCCGAGGCACCTGTTCGCAAGACGCCCTCGAACGATCCCGCACCTACGAGAGGACCACCTAGAACGCCTACCCCGATTAATACCAGTGCGAGCTTTAGCCATCCCATCCGAGCGGTGACGAATCCGCCCCAGACCGGCCAGAAGACGAATGCCAATACGAGACCTCGAACCGGCTGCAGAAACGGTGCAGCGTAGTGCCACGGAGAGTCCTCCGGGCGGAGTAACTGTGCGAGCTCTTGGGTCACGGTCAGCTCGCGATAACCCGGCACCAGGCTCAGTACGACTGCAACCGCAACGTAAACCAGCGTGTGAGAGACGACAACTCGTCCCAAAAAAGCAACAAATGACGGCTTCATTCGGCACGGCCTCCTGTACGGCTGTCACAGAGTAGTGTGCCAAGGCATACCGCGTAAAGGCAGTCCCACGCGTCGGCGGAAGCAGGAGAGTGCATCAAGCAGCTACGCGCGGCGGTTCGAGCCTGCTCGTACGTCCGCGGTACCAAGCCGAGATGAGATGACGCAAGTTCGCTACCGCGTTACACTGTCGGCCATGGACGCATTCGAGGAATCCGGCCCGGTTCTCAGCTATTACAACGGCGCTTTCATGCGTCCGCGCGAAGTAGTGATCTCACCGCACGATCGCGGCTTTCAACTTGCGGACGGCGTCTACGAGGTCATCCGGGTTTACCAGGGGGTGCCTTTCGCTTTTGACGCTCATCTTGCGCGCTTCGAGCGGAGCGCCAAGGCCATTCGCCTTTCACCCGTCTCCCGCGATGAGATAGGCGCTGCGGTAAGCGAACTGTTGAACCGGGCAGGGTTCGCCTCTTCGGATTGCCTTGTGTACATTCAGCTGACCCGTGGAGTTTTTCCGCGGACGCATGCCTTTCCCCCGGCGGCGATACCGCCTACCCTCTATATGGACGTCACTCGAACTGAACGGGGCCCCCATCCGGAGCCGCAGCTCAACGCCGCCGTTACGGTCCAGGACGAGCGGTGGGAGAACTGCCATATCAAGTCGATCGCTCTCCTTCCCAACGTGCTTGCGCGCCAGAAAGCGGCGGAGGCGGGGGTAGACGAGGCCGTTCTGGTACGTCCCGACGGCACCGTCACAGAGGGAGCCTCATCCAATATCGCGGCGGTTTTCCGGGGGACAGTTACAACCCATCCGGAAGGCAGACGGATCCTATCGGGCATCACCCGGAGTGTCGCGCTCTCACTCTGTGACGAGCTCGGCATACCGCTCGAAGAGCGCCCCATGCAACGGTGGGAGCTGGATGAAGCCGATGAAATTCTTGTCTTCGGAACCTCGACGGAAGTGGGGGCGATTACCCTACTGGATCGCCGACAGGTCGGCACCGGAGAAGCGGGTCCGATTGCGACGCGCCTCCAAACCGCTTTTGCCGAGCGCGTTGGTGAAGCCCGGAGCTGACACACGGGTTCTGGAGCTGCCGGACGGGTTTCCGTGAGGGCTTCCCCTCCAGAAAGCCGGATCTCTTTCCGAGCATCTTTCACCTCTCACGAGCACACCGCCCGTCGCAACAAGAGAGACGGTTCACCTCGTTCGGACCGCTGCGTGCTGGACCTGTCCGCCGTTCGGTACTCGCTAGTCGTCAGTCAACAGTCGTCAGTTCGCCGGATCGGAATCGTCATTAGGGCTGTCCCGACTTGTATCGGCCGAACCGACGGGGCGCATTGTTCGGAATCCGTAGCGGCTTTCCGCATGAAAGCTCGTATGCGTCGGTCCTTGGAGCATCATCTTTTCCAGTCGCTTCTTGAGCCAATTGCGGAAGGGAACTCGCGTAACGGGAAACACGAGCATAAACCCGAGGACATCGGTAATGAAACCGGGAGTGATGAGCGTAACTCCTGCAGCCAACAGCAGCAGTCCGTCCAGCAGATGCGCCGCCGGGAAACGTCCTGACGCCATCTCAGCGTTCACCCGTTGCCATACCCGCAGACCTTGCTGTTTTGCGAAGAAGGCGCCTAACGCGCCGGTGACAAGGACAATTGCAATAGTCGGTCCCGCTCCGATCTGATTCCCGACCACAATCAGGAGGAACAGCTCGATGAGAGGTACGATTGTGAAGAGCAGAAAGAGTTTTCCGAGCATCGTACTCCCAATGTATCACCGTAAGGACCTAGAAGCCAAACGGCGGAAAGGCAACTCACTTGGGGAATTCCTAAAGCCGGCCGCGGCACCTTCAAGCTTCATCGACCGGAGCAACTCCCGGTCCGCCCGAGCTCGCGGTTCCACTAGAAACTAGGCGTGAGCTAGCCCTATAGGCCCTCGCCCCCTAGGAGCTACGCATGAGCTCCAGATCCCTCCGCAAGAAAGTGGAGCCGGTTGACTACGGCGCTGTGGCCGCAACGCGCCTTCTGCCCCTCAAGTGTCGAAAACGGTTCCCCGTGATGCCTCTTCGTCCACATCGCCGGCATGGTAGGTATTGAGATAGTACACACACCACAGGGGCAGAAGCGCCGTCTGGTAGACTGGCGCAGCCACTTCGAGAATACGCGTCCAAACGTATGGTATGTCGGTATACGGAACGGCGAGGATCAGCAACACCAGTGTCGGCGCAAATCGGACGGCGGCCACGGTCAGCAGCCGCCATGGGTTATGGCCCGTAAGCGGTACCGCAATCGCAGCAGCGCGAGATCTGGGCAGACCGTGGAGCACCATTGCATCGGTGAGAAAGGCGTAGCGCAACCCCACGAGCAGAGCGACCGCAACTGCCAACACAGGGGCTCCGGCCCTGAAGATCGGCTCGCCCTCGACCGCTGTAGCCGAAAGCACAATCAGCCCGAAGACCAGAACAACGGGTGCAACGAAAACAAGAGCCATCACTCCGACCCACAAACGCGCAACGAGAACTCCGCGTGCGGCAGCGAGAACTCCACGTGCCGTTATCGGCGACACCTCCGCTCCCGCCTCATTCCGGAGCGCACCCAACACGACCAGCCGCCCATAGGCGGCGATAGCCAAGGCCACCAACAGTTGGAGGACAAAAGCCGCCAAGCTCCCAAGCGCTCGAAGGCTGGGAACTACACCTGCGGAAAGCGGAGTCAGATCTGGAAGCGCATACTGCGTAGCGGCAGGGAGGAACAGCGCGGCGGCGGCGCACACTCCGAGTTGCAACGGCCTTCGTTTCCACGCCAGGCCCCCCAAGCGCATAAGCTCTGCGCCGGAGCTCTCCCCATGCGCGATATCCGGAGGGAATTGTTCCGTGACGTTATCTGCGTCGCGCTCATCCATTGTCCGGCGGGTCTCCCGCTATCGCCTCGCCGGTGCAGCGGCACCGCACGGCACTCATCAAGGCAGTGTAGGCTCCCCGGCGCACCAGCCGGCGCGACCGGCGGGAACCCCCACGCGGCCGCGCCTTTCGAAGCGCTCTGCTCGGCCGACTGCGGTCACACCGCGTCAGCCAGCGCTTTGGCCTTATCGGTCTTCTCCCACGTGAAATCCGGTCTGCCGAAGTGGCCGTATACAGATGTATTCAAGTAGATGGGCTGCAAGAGTGCCAAGGTTTCAACCACCCCCTTCGGCGATAGATCGAATGTCTTCTCGATCGCAGCCTCGATTCGCTCCTCAGGAACTTTGCCTGTGCCGAATGTATCGACCATGACGCTCACCGGGAAGGGAACCCCGATCGCATACGCGAACTGCACCTCGCACCTGTCGGCAAGCTCGGCCGCCACAACGTTCTTCGCCACATAGCGGGCCATGTACGCCGCCGACCGATCGACCTTGGATGGATCCTTACCGCTGAACGCGCCGCCGCCGTGGCGCCCCATCCCGCCGTAGGTATCCACGATGATTTTGCGCCCGGTAAGACCGGTGTCGCCGTGGGGCCCACCGATTACGAAGCGACCGGTCGGATTGACGAAATAGCGGGTATCGTCGGCAAGGAGCCCGGTGGGCTCCAGCACCGGTTTCACCACACGGTCAATAATGCCCTGTTGCACTTGCTCGTGACTGACCTCGTCATCGTGTTGATGACTGACGACCACAGTGTGGATCCGCTTGGGGACATTACCCTCATACTGGACGGTGACCTGACTCTTGGAGTCCGGCCGAAGCCATGAGATCATGCCCTCTTTGCGTACCTTCGCAGCGTACATGAGGATCTGATGCGCATAGGTAATCGGAGCGGGCATCAGCTCCGGCGTCTCGTTACAAGCGAACCCGAACATCATACCTTGATCCCCGGCTCCCTGCTGGCCTTGAAACAGCCCGGTACCGCTCACTCCCTGCGAAATGTCTTGGCTCTGCGCATGGATCACGTTCATGACATTCATGCTCTCGAAATCCAAGCCGTATTCCGGACGATCGTAACCGACCCGTTTCGCTACCCCACGCGCCACCTCTTGGATGTCCACATAGGTATCGGTAGTGATCTCGCCACCGACGAGGACCAGGCCCGTCGTCGTGAAGGTCTCACAGGCGACACGGCTGCTTGCGTCGTCCCTTAAACACGCATCCAACACTGCATCCGAAACCTGGTCGGCGAGCTTGTCCGGATGTCCCTCGCTTACCGACTCCGATGTGAAAAGGAAATTCCTTCCCGGCATTATACTCCTCCCTTCCTTCAGATGATCGACGGCGGCCGCTCGCCGTTATGCACCAAGGCACACACTACCCGAGCCTCGAGCGATTCCCTCACCGCTCCCGCCATCCCGTTTCTAGTTGCTCCTATCCTCCATAACAAAGCACCGGATGACGCGCGGCGGATACCTCATCCAAGCGGGAAACCGGTGTCACGTGAGGCGCCCCATGCAGTAACTCGGGTTCTTCCCGTGCCTCGCGCGCGATTCTTCGGAGCGTTTCCGCAAACGCCTCTATCGTTTCGCGCCCCTCGCTCTCGGTAGGCTCGATCATCATCGCCTCCTTGACGATGAGCGGGAAGTAGACAGTAGGCGGGTGGAATCCGTAATCGATCAGCCGCTTGGCAACGTCCATGGTCTGAATCCCCTCAACGACATTGCCCACGGCCACGAACTCGTGCATACACGGTCGGTTGTACTTGACCGGATACACGTCGCCAATTAGCGCCTTCAAGTAGTTCGCATTCAGAACCGCGTTTTCGGCCAGACTCCGAAGGCCCACCGGTCCGAGACGCCGGATGTAGGTGTAAGCACGTACCAGCATTCCGAAGTTGCCGAAAAACGCCTTGACCCGGCCGATGCTCCGCGGCGGCATCGCAGTTCGATAGACCCTTCGGGAAGCTGCCTCCGAACTCGCCGCAGCGGTAGAGTTTCCGTCGAGCAGGCGGTCGCCGTCCGCGCCCGAGACTCCTTCATTCTCCCACGGAAGCGGATCGCCTTCCGCTACCACGAGCGGTCCCGGCATGAACGGTGTCAGATGCTTCGCTACGCCGATTGGGCCGGCACCGGGCCCGCCCCCTCCGTGCGGTGTGGAGAAAGTCTTGTGTAGGTTGAAATGCATGACGTCCACACCGAAATCCCCGGGACGAACGATGCCCAGAATTGCGTTCAGGTTTGCCCCGTCACCGTACACCAAGCCGCCGGCCTCATGTACGATACGGGTGACCTCCTGAATCTGCTGCTCGAACAAACCGAGCGTATTGGGGTTCGTGATCATTAGCCCGGCGGTGCGCTCGTCACACGCCTCACGAAGCGCCTTGGCGTCGACATTGCCTGCACGGTCGGTGGGAACCTGAATCGCCTCGAAGCCGGCCATGGCGACACTCGCCGGATTGGTCCCATGAGCGCTATCCGGAATCAGCATGCGCGTACGACCGGCATCACCCCGCTGCTCATGGTAGGCGCGGATCATCAATACCCCCGCGAGCTCCCCCTGCGCGCCGGCTGCCGGTTGCAGGCTCACCGCATCGAAACCTGCAATCTCGCACAGCGCGCCTTGAAGCCGATAGAGGAGCTCCAGGCTCCCCTGAGTAGCTTCTTCCGGCTCGAGCGGAGGAGACTGGGCAAAACCAGGCTCGGCTGCCGCCATCTCGTTTACCTTCGGGTTGTACTTCATCGTACACGAGCCGAGCGGGTAGAAAGTTGTGTCGATCGCGGTGTTGGTCTGAGAGAGCCGCGTGTAGTGCCGCACGACGTCGAGCTCGCTTACTTCCGGAAGATCCGGATTCGATTCGCGAAGCATCCGGCCGGGCAGCTCAGCTTCGGGCACATCCGGCTCGGGCAGATCGACGGCTCGCCGACCTTCCCGTGATTCTTCCATGATGAGAGGCGGCGGAACCCCGGGCCGCCCGCTCGAGATCCGCACGGGCTCTCCTGCACCGGATTTCTCCTCGCCACTCGGGCCATTCGGTATTGTACGGTCCGTCGTTCTCCTCATGCTGCATTCCCCTCGTGACACCTACTGAGTACATCCACCAATCGGTCGATGTCAGCGCGAGAATCAAGTTCCGTCACACAAACGAGAAGCTCGTGAGTCCGCTGCGGATCGAACCGAGATAACGCTACGCCCGGAATTACATTATAGGCCTGTGCACGCTCTACCAGCTCCGCCGCCGGTATAGGCGTACGGGCAACAAACTCCCGGAAGCGCGCGGTATCCGCCTCCTCGTGTACAGCGAACCCCCGCAACTCAGCGATACGGCGCACAGCGTACGCTGTCTTGTGGTAGCAGAGTGTGGCCATCTCGCGCAGGCCGTGTGGACCGAGCGCAGCAAGAAAGATGGCCGCTCGTAGCGCCATCAGCCCTTGGTTGGTACAGATGTTACTGGTTGCCTTCTCTCGCCGGATATGCTGCTCGCGCGTGTTGAGTGTCAGTACGTATCCGCGTCGCCCTTCCTTGTCGTAGGCCTGTCCGGCCAGCCTTCCGGGCATCCGCCGCACCAACGATTTCGAACAGCCGAAGATGCCTAGATACGGCCCTCCGAAGCTCACGGGAATACCCAACGGCTGTCCTTCGCCGGTCACGATATCCGCACCAAGCGATCCTGGGCTCCTGAACAACCCGAGCGCGACCGGGTCCACGTGCACCACAAAGAGAGCGCCCTGCTCGTGAACCGCCTCTGCAACACCGGAGAGGTCCGGTACCCGGCCATAGAAGTCCGGGTACTGAACGACCACACAAGCGGTCTCCTCATCCGCAAGGGACGCGAGCTCGCCTGCGGTGCGCTCGCGCTCGTCACCGCGGACCCTGATGTCGATTCGGTCGCTGTAGGAACGAACCACTTCCCGATGGTACGGATGGACCGCGTCGGAGACGATGACATCTCGCCTACGCCCACGCGCCACGTTCACCGACATGAGCACAGCCTCAGCTACCGCCGTGGAACCGTCGTAGTGGCTTGCGTTTACGACGTCCACCTCCAGAAGCGCGCTGAGCATGCTCTGGTACTCGAAGATCGACTGGAGCGTGCCCTGACTGGCTTCCGCCTGGTACGGCGTGTAGCTCGTCGCGAACTCCCCGCGAGAGGAGAGAAAGGGAACGACCGCCGGTATGAAATGCCGATAAGCCCCCGCACCAACGAACGAGCGAACGTCGGAAGCGGCGCTATTGCGGCGCGCCACGCTCCGCAGCTCTTCCAAAACCTCGAACTCACTCTTGCCCGCCGGAAGCTGCAACTCGGGGTAGCGCAGCGACTCGGGAACGTCCGCGAACAGCTCATCAACGCGCTCCAAGCCGAGCCGCTCCAGCATTTGCCGGCGGTCCTGATCGGTGTTCGCTACGTACGGCATACTATTCGTCCAGCCCCTTGGTGTACTCTTCGTACTCCTCACTCGACATAAGCGACGAGACTGCAGCGAGATCATCCGGCTTGAACTTCACAAGCCACCCGTCGCCAAAAGGAGCCTCGTTGACGAGCTCCGGCTTCTCCTCAAGGCCTGTGTTTACCTCGACAATCTCACCGGAAACCGGCATGTATATGTCACTTGCCGCCTTTACGCTCTCCACGACGGCGAAGGGCTGCTCGGCATCAAGATGCTTCCCCTTTTCCGGAAGCTCGACGAACACTACGTCACCCAGGCTATCTTGCGCGTAGTCGCTGATGCCGCAGACGAGAACATCCCCTTCTTGCCGAACCCACTCATGGCTCTTCCGGTATCGCGCGTCTTTGTCGAAAGTCATATGTGTATCCTCCTCCTATTCCGTCGTCTTCCAACACACCTCGCAGCCCTCCCTCCAGAAAGGCCGCGAGCGCCGGTCTCCCGTTGTTCCTGGACGAAGCGGACCCGATGTGAACGGGCCGTCCCGGAGTGACCGAAATCGTCACGCTCCGCCCCCCGGCTCGCTTCAGC
>PWGF01000151.1 GCA_003554375.1 Spirochaetaceae bacterium | reverse complement strand
GGGCACATGTGCTGCGATCGCCTCCAGGCTGGAAGCATGGAACGGGCCGAGACCCGGCTTGTAGCCGCCGCAGGTGATCATAAGGATGACCGGCGCGGTCCAGCCTCCGTCGGTGCGCCACCACATGCTTCCGAGCTCGGAGATGACCTGGTTGTAAGCGATCGGCAAAAAGTCCGCGAACTGGAGGAAACCGACGGGGCGTCCGCCGGCAAGCGCTCGCCCGATTGAGATACCGAGGATGCTTGCCTCGGCCAAGGGGCTGTTGCGCACGCGGCCGGGAAACTGCTTGGTAAGCCCGCGGGTGACGCCGAAGACGTCGCCCTTTGGGTCTTCGATGTCCTCCCCGAAAAGGGTCACTCGTTCGTCCTGCTCCATACGCGCACGGAGCGTTTCCCGGAGGGCGGTGAGCATCGTATAGCGTTCTTCGGTATCCGGGGTGCCGAGGTATTCCGCATCCGGCCGGGTGAGGTGCTCGGGGAGTGGGGGATGGGCGGTGAAAACCGGCTCCGGCTCCGGGCTCCGCTGGACCTTTTTGGCCGTGGTTTTGAGCTCCGCCCGAATCTCGGAAGCTATTTTGGTGAGCTCTTCGGGGTCGTGCCCCCGGGCGGCAAGCTCGTGCTGCATGTTTACGATTGGGTCTCCTGTCTCCTGGACGCTCCGGATCTCTTCTTCGCTCCGGTACAGGCGCTGATCGTCCGCGTTCGTGTGGTTATGAAGCCGGTCCACCTCCATGACGGCGATGGCAGGTCCGCGTTGTTCCCGCATCTCGCCGACGATACGGCCGAAAGCCTCATAGGCTTCGAGCGGCTTCCGGCCGTCTATCCAGTGGATCGGCATGCCGTAGAACTCCTCCGCCTTGCCGTCCGGACGCCAGTAGAACGTCTGTCCGGCGGTTTTGGTGGAGATCGCGAACGCGTTGTCCTGGATGAGGAAGAAAACCGGGAGTTCTTCTCGCACTGCGTGCCCGATAGCTTCCAGTATCTCTCCTTGCTGGGTCATGCCGTCGCCAAGTCCACAGAGAACGATCGGGCGCTCGGGATTGTCTTTGATGACCTCCGCCACGCCGGCGGCTTGAAGCCCGCTGTTGCCCACCGGCCCTACGAGACTGAGGATGTTCAGCTCCGGGGCGCTCATGTGAGCGTTCATCTGACGGCCGCGGCTGTGCGAGCTGTCCTTGTTGAAGAGCGCGTGGAAGAACACCTCCGGCTGTACCCCGCGTGCGAGCATGAGCGCTTTGTCGCGGTAGTGAACGTGCAGGTAGTCCTCCGGGATCAGATACGGTGCAAGCATGGCGGAGCCTTCGTGTCCCGCCGCCGACACATGGAAGAAGGCTTCCCCTCGCCCCGTGAAGTCCTGCTCCAACAGGTCCATCTCCCGGGTGGTAACCATATGGCGATACAGGTCAAGGAGCGTTTCAGTACGCTCTCGTTGATCTATCATGTCACTCTCCCTCTCTCTACACTCTGCTTATTGAGGTTGTCCAGGTCTGCGGGTCACCGGGTGTCGACCATCCACCGGGCGCCGGGCAGGCCGCATACCCCGATTGGGCAACCGTTCGACCCGCGCAAAGCCCCGCCTTTGACACGTATTGCTCGACTCGTCATACTTCTCCCATCCAACGAGTAGGAGAACGGACGCTCGGTTCAAGTCACTATAGCACCGAGACGCCGCCCCGTCGACAACAGAATGCCTGAAATTCGGTTGAGAGCCGACTCAGAGTCTCGGAGGTTCGCATAATGAACAGTGCGCAGGTACAGGATCGTTACGGTATTGTCAAGACGCTTCCCGGTGGAACAGAGGATGTGCGCTATTACAGCCTTCCGGAGTACGCTCGCACAAGCGGTCTTGCACTAGAGCGGCTCCCGTTCAGTATGCGGGTGCTGTTTGAGGCAGTTCTCCGGGGAGAGAACGGACGTGAAATCACGAACCAGCATGTGGAATCGCTTGCGGGGTACGATCCCGCGGCGCCCGCCGATATCGAGCTTCCTTTCAAGCCGGCGCGGGTACTTCTTCAAGACTTCACCGGTGTGCCGTGCGTTGTGGATCTCGCTGCCATGCGCAGTGCGGTCGCCCGGTTCGGCGGGGATCCCTCCAAGATCAACCCTCAGCTTGCTGTAAATCTGATTATCGACCATTCGGTTCAGGTGGACTACTTCGACTCGACCGAAGCGTTTTGGAGGAACGCGGAGATCGAGTTCCAACGGAACCGGGAACGATATGAGTTCCTCCGGTGGGGGCAGGGAGCGTTTGAGAACTTCCACGTGGTTCCGCCGGCAAGCGGAATCTGTCACCAGGTCAACCTGGAGTATCTGGGACGGATCGTCCAGGTGCGGGACGAGGGAGGCCGGCAGGTTGCCCTGCCGGACACCTTGGTCGGTACGGACAGTCACACGCCGATGATCAACGGGCTCGGTATCCTCGGATGGGGGGTCGGCGGGATCGAGGCGGAAGCCGCTATGCTCGGTCAGCCGATCTACATGCAGGCCCCGGCCGTCGTGGGCGTGCGCCTCTCGGGAGAGCTTCAGCCCGGGGTTACGGCGACGGACGTGGTGCTCCGCGTCACTGAGATGCTCCGGGCTCACGGGGTAGTCGGCAAGTTCGTGGAGTTTTTCGGGAGCGGCATCTCAAGCATGACCGTCCCCGACCGCGCGACCATATCGAACATGGCGCCGGAGTACGGCGCCACCTGTGGCTACTTCCCGGTCGACCATCAGAGCCTGGAGTACATGTACCAGACGGGGCGTCCCGAGGAGCTGATCGATCTGGTAGAGCGCTATACCAAGGAGCAGGGGCTATTCCGGACGGATGAAACGCCGGACCCGGTCTACCAGACGGTGCTGGAGCTGGATCTGGGGACCGTGGAGCCCGCTATCGCCGGACCCAAACGCCCTCAAGACCGGATCAACCTCAGCCAGGTCAAAGAGACGTGGCAGAAGACCTTGCGCGCGCCGGTGGAAGAGCGTGGCTACGGCTTGAGTGAGGAGCAGATCAACCATAAGGAACGGGTCACGCTGGATTCCGGCCAAGAAGCGGAGATCGGACACGGGGATGTCGCGCTTTCCTCGGTTACAAGCTGTACGAACACCAGCAACCCGAGCGTGCTTCTGGCGGCAGGGCTCCTTGCCAAAAACGCGGTCGAACGGGGGCTCTCGCCGAAACCGTGGGTCAAGACGAGCTTTGCTCCCGGCTCGATGGTGGTGACGGAGTACCTGAAGCGTACCGGGCTCATGGAGTACCTCGAGCAGAGCAGATTCTATCTTGTGGGCTACGGGTGCATGACCTGTATCGGTAACTCCGGTCCGCTTCCGGAGCCGGTTGCCGGCGCGGTCGAGCGCGGCAACTTGGTGGTGGCCGGGGTCCTCAGCGGCAACCGTAATTTCGAAGGGCGCATCAACCCGCATACCAAGGCCAACTTCCTCATGAGCCCGCCGCTCGTGGTAGCGTACGCCTTTGCGGGAAATATGGAGGTGGATCTGACCCGGGAGCCCCTCGGCACCGACAGCGATGGGAAGCCGGTGTACCTGCGCGATCTCTGGCCTACCCCGGAGGAGCTGGAGAGCTATGTGCGTCTGGCGCTTGACCGGGATGCCTTCATCGAGAGCTACCGGGGGCTCGAGACCTCCAATCCGCACTGGAACGCCATCGAGCTGGACGATAGCGAGCTCTACCCGTGGGATCCGAGCTCCACCTACATCCAGGAACCGCCGTTCTTCAAGGATATGAAGCTCGAGGTCGAGCCGATCCGCTCGATCCGGGACGCGCGTGTCCTGGTAAAAGTCGGCGACAGCATCACGACCGACCATATCAGTCCCGCCGGGCCGATCGATCCAAGTAGCCCGGCCGGGCAGTATCTCCAGGAGCAGGGAGTCTCGATCCGCGATTTCAACAGCTACGGGAGCCGCCGCGGGAACGATCGCGTCATGACACGCGGGACGTTTGCGAACATTCGGCTCCGGAACCAACTGGCTCCGGGGACCGAAGGAAGTTGGACGACTCACCTCCCCAGCGGCGAAGTCACGAGCATATTCGAGGCGAGCCGGCGGTACATCGAAAGCGAGACCCCGACGATCGTGCTGGCCGGGAAGGATTACTGCATGGGATCCAGCCGCGATTGGGCCGCCAAGGGGGTCTACTTGCTGGGCGTGCGCGCCGTTATCGCCGAAAGCTACGAGCGCATCCATCGGTCGAACCTGGTGGGCATGGGCGTACTTCCGCTTCAGTTCCCCGAGGGGACGAACGCGGACTCCCTGGGGCTTTCCGGCTCGGAGATCTTCACGATCGAGCTCTCGGACGACATCCGGCCCAAGGCGGAAGTCCCCGTGCGCGTACGGCGCCCGGATGCCGGCAGTGAAACGGAGTTCACCGCGATTGCCCGGCTGGATACCCCGGTAGAAATCGAGTACTACCGCAACGGCGGTATCCTCCATACCGTGCTTCGGCGCTTTCTCCGCGAGGAGCAGGGCTGAACCGAGGGCGGGCAAGGGCCGGTGATGGGTGAAGGCAGCGGCGACAGCCGCAGCAAACGGACTGCCACGGTCTGCGCTGCTGCCGGCCCCGGCCCGGAGAGCGGCGCTACCTCTCAGGTCAGGTCAGCGCCGGCTGAGCCGAGCCCAGAAGCTCGCGGATTCGCTCCGCGGCCCGCTCACGCGGGATTACTTCAGGCTCGGAAGCCCGGCGGGGCTTGATTTCGACCGTGCCTTCGGCTACTCGCTTCTTGCTTACCGTAATCCGAATGGGGATGCCGATGAGGTCTGCGTCCATGAACTTCGTTCCGGGGCTCTCCTGCCGGTCGTCGTACAGGCATTCGATGCCGGCTTCGGTGAGCTCGCGGTAGAGGGCTTCCGCTTCCTGCTCGCCGCCTTTGAGGGCGACAAGATGAGCTGAGTACGGTGCTACGCTTGCGGGCCATGCGAGCCCCGCCTCGTCACGGTGGTCCTCGGCGATACTCGCCACCAGGCGTCCGACGCCGATTCCGTACGACCCCATGATCACCGGACGCCGCTCGCCGTTGGCATCGAGGAAATAGCACCCGAGCGACTCGCTGTAGAAGGTCCCGAGCTTGAAGATGTTTCCGACCTCGACGGCCCGGTGCTCGTCAAGCGGCGCTCCGCAGTCGGGGCAGAGGTCACCTTCCGAGGCCGAGGCGATGTCGGCAACGACGTCCGCGGTGAAGTCCCGCCCGTAGTTCATGTTGAGCCGGTGGTAGTCCTCTTTGTTGGCCCCGGAAACGAGGTTGGGGGTCATCGGGACGCTTTCGTCGGCAATGACGGTGACATTGTCCGAGAGATCGCTCGGAGTGGCGTAGCCGGGAACCCCGCCTGCGGCGCGGATCTCGTCTTCCAGAGCGGGCCGGAGCTCTCCTGCACCGCCGGCTTGGGCGAGCTTGGTCTCATTGACCTGGAGGTCTCCGCGGATGATGGCGGCAATCAGCCGGTTCGCGCGCTTGCCGGAAGCCGGGTCTATTCCCGGCGAGTGCCCGTCGTCCGACGGGCCGCGCTGGGAGTCTCCCTGACGCGTGGAGCCGGCGTCCCCGCGCCCAAGCGACGAAGAGGCCTGATCTGAGCTCACTTCGCCGGCTGCGGGGTATCCTTCCGGAGCGTCGCCGGTTTCCCGCGAGAAATCATCCGCAGGGTCGGCGATCATGAAAACCATCTTGGCTGTGCGGCTCTGCGGAATCCCGAGAAACTGTGCGAGCTCTTCGATAGTGCGTGCCCCCGGGGTATGGACTTCCTGGACCTCACCCGGCGGCTCCGAGTCGGAAACGTCGGCGGGATGCGTCCGTTGGAACCGTGCTATTTGCCGGTTTGCCCGGAATTCACAGCTCGAGCACATGAGAATCGTGTCCTCACCGATCGGTGTGAGGTACATGAACTCGTGGGCCTGTTTCCCACCCATCATGCCGACGTCGGATTCCACAGCTACGGATTCGATCCCGCACCGAGAGAAGATTCGGTGATAGGCGTCATAGTGACGGCGGTACTGTTGATCAAGCCCCGCTTCATCTACGTCCAGGCTATAGCTGTCCTTCATAGTGAACTCGCGCACTCGAATAAGACCCGCGCGCGGCCGTGGATCGTCCCGCCATTTCGTCTGGATGTGGTAGATGAGACACGGTAGCTGCCGATAGCTCGAGATCTCACCTGCTACCGCCTGTGCAACAGCTTCCTCATGAGTCATCGAGAGGACGAGATCGCGATCGTTACGGTCCCGGAATCGCGTCAGCTCACTTCCGACCGAATACCAGCGGCCGGTTGCCCTCCAGATCTCCGCGGGGTTCACCACGGGGAGCGCCATCTCCTGCGCCCCGATGGCTTCCATCTCTTCCCGAAGGATGGCGCAGACTTTCTGTACCACGCGCCAGCCGAGGGGTAACCACGTAAAGATGCCTGCGCCCGCCTGTCGAACGTAAGCTGCGCGCAGGAGCAGCTTGTGCCCCTCCACCTCTACGTTGGACGGCGCTTCGCGTAGTGTCTGACCGAACAGCTCCGACATTCTCATATATGAACAATCCTCTCCGTTGGCGTTTGAGAGGCAAAACTATACCATACATTGGGCGTGCGTGTCGGCCCTTAACCGGCCTCTTTTCACGGCAAACGCAGTTGGACGCGGCGGCCGACAGCGCGACGGGGGTACCCGCCTTGGTGCTCGCCTGCAGCCTGTGGTGGCGTGGGGATAAGGAGGGGAGTACTCGTTTCATCGTATTCTTGTCGCCGTCGTGGAACCATACCGGTCCAACTCCGTCTCCGTTTGCTCCGGAGCTCTCTTTGGCCTTCCTTGTTCTTGACGAACAGTCGACTCTCGGAGAAGGATTGTCCGACGGCTATCGGTGCTGATTGCTTGGTGTCGCTCCGCGGTGTTCTTTCTGCCTCTATCCGGCGGGCTGCTATTGCCGCCGGCGGAACAACCGGCAGTTGGACAGCGGCTTGCTTGAACTTCAGCTCCGACCAGCTCGCGGGAGCTTCTCTATGGTAGGTAACAAAAAGGAGAATGAAAGACGCCCGGCGTTCATCTTCCAGGCGTTTCTAGACACGATTGGTGTCGGATATTGGTGGTGGAGAAGAGAGAGCGGATCGATCTGTTTCAGTGGAGTGGGTTCACGGCTCCGGCCGGATTTTGTCGTCGAGAACGGAGGGCGGTGTAGCCACCGGTCGTTCTTATGTCGTTTGGTGGGAGAGGATCGGAAGCGGTTACTCAGAGAGGTGGCACGGCTCTTTCGGGGCGAGACGACATGGGTGAAGCTCGATTATCGTGTTCGGGTGAACCAAAATGCGGGAAGCGGGCACGGCCGGAGTGGAGACCCACCTCGTCCTGAGAGCTTGCGAGACAGCGGACTGCACACCGGAAGCGATCAGGAGCAGCGTTACGGAGTGCGGGCACCATACGGAGAGCTCGGCCCGGGGGAGGGCTCCGCTGAGACCCGGCGCTTCGTTGAATGGGTTACCGTACATGAGCGGGATCAAGCCGGTCGCGTGTCCGGGCTGTGGGGTGTGACGTGCGCCGTGTCGGTTGTCGGCAGCGATGAGCCGGTTCACGCTGCCGCCATTGAGTCGCCCTATCGTGAAACCGATGCATCCTTGCGTAGGCTCAAAGAGGAGGCCGGCCGACGGATTGATCGTACCCACCAGCTTGCGGATGTCTCCGGGCTCGCCGAGAGTATCGTTGCTACGATGAGCGAAGGTATCCTCGTTCTTGCTTCCGAAGGCCGAGTGGCCTACGCAAATGGGGCGGCGATTCGTCTGCTCGAGTTAGGCGCTGAGCCGCCTTCCGGAAGTAACTGGAGGGAGCTCTTTCCGCGACGCGCTCACCCGGCCTTAGAGCAAGCGCTCGGGGAGGCGACGCGAGGCGTTCTGTCCGAGATGGAGGTGGAAATGGACGCGACCGACGGCGAAGCCGGTCGGCACCGTTGGCTTCTTCTTCGATTGCGTCCGCTCGAGGATCGCGCCGGTACATCGACCGTTGTTGGATGCGTACCGGACGCCGGCTTGTCGGAAGCATCGCCGGAGGAATCAACGGAAGAGGGATCGGGGCGAAGCGGTGGCGATGGAGTCCCGCAGGCCGGGCAGCTGGTTATTGTGATGAGCGATATCACTCGGCGCAAGAAACGGGAGATCGAGCTCCGGGAGCTATCGATGATGGATGAGGTTACCAGGTTGCCGAACCGACGGTATGTCCAGGATCGGCTGGAAAAGGCCCTCGCCCACGCGGAGCGATCCGGATTAGTGAACGTTGCGGTATTGCTACTGGATCTGGACGACTTCAAGGCCGTGAACAATACCTACGGCCATGCTGCCGGTGACCGCGTACTGCGGGAGATCGGTGGACGGCTCGCGCGCTGGCTCAGGCGAACAGATACCGTAGCCCGCTTCGGGGGTGACGAGTTTCTCGTAGTGCTCGAAGGGTTCAGGGATCCGGGCGACGTGCCGGAGATTGCCCGGCGGCTGTCGGATGCTGTGGAACAGCCGGTGTCTGTGGGAACCGAATCGCTCAGAATGCGTGCCGGCATCGGCCTGGCTCTCTATCCGGATCAGGGCACGAGCCCGCAGAGTCTCATCGACGCCGCCAATCGAAGCACGTATCGCCTCAGACCGCGCGAAGAGCCGGGGCAGGGATAAGCAGAGAGTTCGACCCGCCCACATGCCGGCGGGTTAGGGAGGACGCGAGGCATTGCACCTCGCAGTCCCCTTGGTTCTACCGGCAACGTCAGGCGCGCCGGCTTCGGTTGTAGGCGGCTACCAGCGCTTTGGTGCCGGCAAGATCGATGTTCGTATCCATTCCGGCTCCCCAGAAGTGTCGGCCGTCCTCCAACTCGATCTGAATGTAGGCCATGGCCTCGGTATCTACGCCCTGTCCGATCGCGTGCTCGTGGAAGTCGGTAAGGCGAAAATCACGCCAACCTTGCGCCTCCAGTCCGTGGGCAAAGGCGCTGATAGGGCCATTCCCTTCACCTTCGGTTTCTCGCTCCGTGCCATTGAGCCGAACCACCGCTCGGCATCGGACGCTCCGTGCGGGATCTTGGCTATCCAGGAACTCGTATGAGGTCCGTTCGAGCGTGAGCGGTTGCGCCGGACGAACGAACTCGTCCATGAAGACGTCGTATATCTCTTTACTGGAGAGCTCCCGGCCGCACTTATCAGCTACCTCGTTGACTACGTGACCGAGATCGGGTTGCATCGGCTTGGGAAGCTCGATGTCGTAGTCCCGTGAAAGCACGTGCGCAACGCCGCCCTTTCCGCTCTGAGCGTTGATACGGACGATGGATTCGTACGTGCGGCCAATGTCCTGCGGATCGATGAGCAGATAGGGGACTTCCCACGGGATCTCGTGGTCGGCGTACCCCTTCCGGCGGTCCATTCCCTTCTTGATCGCGTCCTGGTGAGATCCGGAGAACGCGGTGAAGACAAGATCGCCGCTGTATGGCTGGCGCTGTGGGACCGACATGCGGGTGCAGCGCTCGTACACCGAGCGGATGTGGGGGAGGTTGCTGAGGTCCAACCCCGGGGCGATGCCATCCGCCAGGCGATTGAGCGCAACGGTGACGATATCCAAGTTTCCGGTGCGTTCG
>PWGF01000236.1 GCA_003554375.1 Spirochaetaceae bacterium | reverse complement strand
GGCTCACTGCCGATCGCCGGGCCCGGGAGTGCGGGCTGCGGGGTACCGCTCCGCCCCCTCGGCGGGGGAGGCGCCCCGGGGAAGCGTTTTCTTGACCGCAGCCACGACCCGGACTAAGCGCGAAGACGCATGCGCCGAAAACCGAAATCGCTCCGGCTTGCCGCTTGTATCCTCCTCGTTGTTTCGTACGCAGCCACCGCGGAGGCTGAGACGCCGTCTGCTTCTTCCGGTGTCTTGGATCTTGCGTCCGCCGACGTGTCCCTTTCGGAGATCGTTGCGCCGGATGGGGAGTGGCGGTTCCTTTCCGCATGAGCTGCTCGGTCCCGACCAGATCGATCTCGACGGCGGATACCCCTACGATGTACCCGGGACCTGGAACGGAGAGGAGTTCGGGTCGGCTACGATGGAGGGGAGCGGGTACGGAACCTTCGCGTTGCGCGTGAAGCTCCCCGACTCGGTTCCCGAACGGCTTGCGGTACGATCCCGCGATCAAGCGACCGCCTTTCGGCTCTTTGTGAACGGCACGGAGGCAGTTACGAGCGGGGTTGCTAGCGATGATCCGGCGGTAGGCGAAGGGAGCGGCGCCGGCGGGCGGTACGCGTTTCGGGCCCCGGAATCCGGCAAGCTCGAGCTGGTGCTTCAGGTTTCCAACTACCACCATCGGCAGGGGGGGGATCTGGTACAGTCTCGAGCTTGCCGAGATGGCGGCGATGGAGTCGCATGCTCGCGGTAGGGTTGCGCTTGCATACTTCGCAATCGGCTTTTCGTTCTTGACGCTCTTGCCGCCGACGTTCTTCACGCAGCTTGTGCCTCCGTTTCAGATAGTATTGATAGCGACGATCCTGTACTCAGTGTCGGTGTTCGTGCGCGCGTGCAGTGCGGGGTACCGAAGCGGGTTCGTGATTGGATTCGGCTTTGTTGTTCTTGGCGTGAGTATTCTGCACGATGTCCTCCTGGCTCACGGAGTCGGACTGGTGGATACTGCCTACGTGTTGCCGGTCGGGATGCTCGTTTTTGTGCTCTCGCAGGCACTTGTCCTGGCGCTCCGTTTCGGGGAGAGCTTCGTACGTATTCGGGAGCTCAGCCACGATCTTCAGCTGACGAACACGGCATATAGCCATTTCGTTCCCAACGAGTTTCTGAGGTTTCTGGGGAAGGACAACATCGTAGATATAGAGCTGGGCGATGCAACCGAGCGCCAGATGGGCGTTCTCTTCGTCGACATCCGGTCTTTCACTCAGCTGTCCGAGCGGATGACGCCGGAAGAAGCGTTCCGGTTTCTGAACTCGTATTTCCATAAGATGGGGCCGGTGATCCGCGGCCACAACGGCTTTGTTGACAAGTACATCGGAGATGGAATCATGGCCCTCTTCCCTGACAGTCCGGACAACGCCGTCAATGCAGCGATCGAGATGCAGTGGGTCCTCGGGCAGTACAACCAAGAGCTTGAAGCCACGGGCAACGAGATGATTGCAGCCGGTATAGGCCTGCATTACGGCGACATGATGCTCGGAACCATCGGCGAGACCGAACGCATGGATGGCACGGTCATCTCCGACGCGATGAATATTGCCGCCCGGCTCCAGTCCTTGGCGGGGCAGTATCGTATCGGAATTCTCGTTACCGATTGGTTGCTCGATCGGTGCGACCAAACGCAACTCTTGATTCGCGATCTCGGCAGTACATCCGTAAAGGGCCGCCGGGAGCCGGTGCCGGTGTCCGAAATCTGCAACGCGTATCCGGAGCCCAAACGAGAGTTGCTGAAGGCAACTCTTGACGATTTCGAGAAAGGGATCGCCGCGCTTCGCACGGGAGACCTCGACGAGGCGACCGACGCCTTTAGTGCGGTGATCGAGACCGACCCGAGCGACATAACGGCCCGCCGCCTGCTGGATATAGCCATGAAACGGAAGCGCGCCGGCGAGCGGATGTAGGTGAAGGAGAATGGTGTGGGTCGGGGCGGAAAGAGCTCTCCGCATCAATAGATCGTGAGAGAACGCCCGGGAGCGCCCCACCGTTTCTTTACGGAAGCATAAACTCACAGATCGGGTCGGGCGAAGCTCGGGTAGTCACTGTGGAGTCCCTTGGTGAGCGAAGGCCGCTCAGCACACGCGAGGGAGTCGATCAGCGGCGGGCGGCAGTGTTCATGCGCATTCGTTTACCTGCCGGCGGGCGCGGGCCGGACCGCCTGTGGTGGGGGAAAAAGCCCGGCCCAGAGGGCTTGTGCGCGGCACTTCAGGAAACCACAGAAAGCTGAGAAAGCCGTTGACGCTCATGCCGGCATTGCCGATGAGGCTCCTGAGCGTGCCGGCCGAAAGCTCTTTGTGCTGCGGCACGGAGAGATTGGCCCGGTTCCCCTCTTTGCTCATCACGGCGTGACTTCCGACTTGCCCGACAACACTCCAACCGGCCTTCCGGAAAGCCTTTGTCGCCTGTTTCCCGGAGATATTGGCGAGTTGTGCCGGCGGTTACACCGCGACGATCACTTGGTGTCGATCTGATTGTGCTTGCGCGGCGGCCTTTTGATCCTCGGCCCACAGCCATGCCTGAATGGCTTCTTTGATATTCTCGATCGCCTCGGTCTCTTCTTTGCCTTGAGAAACGCAGCCGGGCAAAGCGGGGCACTCCGCGACAAACCATCCGTCTTCAGCCTCTTCCAGCGTCACGTGAAACAGCACCGAACGCCTCCTTTCGCGGCCCCCGGCTCCTTGGAGAGCTCCACGCATCGGCTTCCGCTCCGGGCCGGCACTGCTGCTGATTGTCACCCGAACCCTTGGTCTGTTGAAGCGCGTGGCGCCGCCGGGGCTCACCCCAAGCCGGAGAAGCACGCCTCGGTAGTGCTGCTGTCCGTTGGAATGACGCTACTCGCGCTTGCGCCGGTACGCGCTGACGACGATGAGGAGGAAGGCGAGTGGGCGTACTGTTATCGAGAGCTTGATGAGACCGGTGATGCACAAGTCAATCCATTGGTGGAAGTCAACGCTGATGACGGGTTGGGATTGCAGCAGTATCCCGAAAACGACTTTGATGACGCCGTTGTATTGATCACGCAGCCGGAGAATCCTTGAGCGGGGCGGGTGTATCTGTCCTTTCACGTAAACGCGGAGAAGGTGCTCGATGGCTTTGAGAGCCACTACGGAACCCCGCCGAGCGGGCCCGAGGAGGCAGTGACGGTACGGCCGGGCTCGTGGATCGGCGCCACTGACGAAAAAGGCGTTGAAGGGAGCTTGCATGTGCACCTGGAGGTGTATGAGTATTTCGATGATGAAGATCTTTGGGATGAGCACATGAGGTCGCAGGAAGAGAGCGGTTTACCCGACGACTGGACCGAAGACGCATTCGACCGGCAACGGGTTAACCCGCTGACGGTGTTCGATCGCGAAACGGTGGAGATAGACGATCCAGGTTCATGGCCGTGCGGCGACGGTGCTATCGGTGCAGGCGGAAGAGTTCGACTTTCGCGTGTTGAATGTGCATACCGGAGAGACCGATGAGCTTCCAGTTTCGTATTGCCGGGATTACCTCAGTAGCACCGCGGAAGCGGGGGGATTGGAGTACGAACGGGAAATACAGCTGTGGCACGTCTTAAACGAGTCGGAATTTGGCGATCCCTTGGACGTATCGGCTTCGTTTTTTGACCTGGAGCGTCAGGAGACCTGGGAGCTCGAGGTAGATGAGGAGACCGGACCGCCCGCTGACCTCTCCTATCCGCGCGATATTTCGTCGGACGGACGGCTTGCGCTCATTACCCGTGACGGCGTGCACACGGTGGTGGATATTAAGAGTGGGGAGATTCTCGGGGGCAAGCGGTACGCGTGGTGCCTTGTGACCCGATAGGAGTCGAAACTGTAGAAGGGGATACCGTTGGCGCGGCGGATCCTCTCAAGGGGCGTGCAGAATCCACCGTGGCTTTCTATGGCGACGATAGTGACCTGCTCGCTCTCTATCCATTCGACGAGCTGTTTCAGCTCCTTGTCAGCGACAGCAAAGTTGCGGTAGGTCGCTTTCCGAGTGCCTTGCTGCAACAAGGCACATTGATGATCGCCGGAAGCCGGATCGATACCGACGACACGCATCGGTGCCATACATTTGACCTCCTTATCAATGATCGTGTGATCTCGCTCTTTCCATGGCATGCTTGTAAACAGCGACTGCCGGCGTCCGGCAGGCATCGGTTTTACGTGCACTATGAAAAGGCTCTGTGGAGCAGGCACCACTCGCGCTTGGGTCGTTCGGATAACGCATATCAGTATAGGCGTCGTTCAGCTGAAGGAGTTCTGCGGTTTCTCCAGGTAGTGATTCCACCTCGGAGGCCCGAGGGGGCTTGTTGCCAAGCTTCTCGATTTGGAAGACGAGCGCGACTACTCCTGTTCGCGCTGCTCGTCGTCAGTGAGGTTATCACGTATCGATGCGGGGTCATGCCGCAGATTGAGGACTCTCTAGACGATAACCACGTCGTCCTCAATGAGGTAGTAGATCGCATATGGAAATCGCCCGGACAAGAGCCGATAATATCCGAATGTCTTCTGGTGTATGCCGGCGTAGAGTAAAAGCGAATCGATATCGGAGAAGATTGAGTCGAGGAAGTACTCGCCGACTTCCAATCCGTTGCGTGCATAAAACTCCCTGCCACGCTCGAGATCGGAAACAGCGGATTCAAGAACCTTTATGGTCATCAGCGCGTTTGCCGTAGCTTGCGTTTCGCGTCTTCCCACTCCAGAGATTGTTCGGTTCCGGCTGAGACTCGTGATCGGGCATGTTCGAGCGCTTCTCCATGCCATGCAGGCGACTCGGGGGCAGGCTCTTCTTTCAAAATTTCCTGCCACAGCGCTTCCATGGTCCGAAGTTTCTCTTCACGCGACATACTTTCTATGTCAGCTTGTGTGATCATAATGCTTTAGTGTACCGGTTTCTTCCGGACGGCTCAATCAGAATTCGCCGATTATAGCGATACCCGTTTCCAGATTCACGAAGTTGGCAAAAGCGCCATGGAAAACTATAGTGCAAGCCAGAGACGAATCATGATTGGGACGGTCGGACAACCCGAGCGGCATGCGCTGTAAGCGCCCGCGCTATCTTATCACCGGTTTCCCGCGGTACTTTGGCTGTCTAAAGCGTTCCTCGCCAGACTTCGTTTCCGCGCCCTGCCGGGGAGAACTTCCGCAGGGAAACCTGCGGAAGTTCCCAGGGGGTGGTGCGCCCAGCATGGGCGTCATCTACGTGGTGAAAGTCCACGAATCGCCTTGAAGGAAGGGAGGATTTAGACGGAGGCAAGGGTGTCCAAAGAAAACACTGCGGGCTGCCCGGAGAGACCTGGAGGACGGTCGGTGGTGTCCAATGTCGGGGAGCGAAATAGATGACGTTCTTACCTGGGGAAAACCCGTCGGTGTGTGGACTGTGGAACTGCGCCATGAGATCCGCTAAGCGAACCGGAGACGGGGAGGTATGCACCGAGCGGTTGCAGATGAAGTCGTAAACGAGTGCTGGTATCGGTGACGAAGTTCCTGGAACGAAAGATGAAACTGAAGGTGAACCGGGAGAAGAGCAAGGTGGCGGTCACTTCCGCAGTGAAGTTTCTCGGCATGACGATCGTCCTGGGAGCTGTGACGATATCGGCACAGACGATGGACCGGTCGATGAATGAGATTCGGGAACTGATACCGCGACGTTCGTCACAACCGGTCGAGCGAGCCAACGAGGAGTTTAATCGATGGTACCGCGGCTGGAGCTCGTACTTTGCCATGACCCAGTATCCGAATCAATTCGCGAGATTGGAGCGCGCTCTGCCCGGAAGTGCCGGGAGCGAATGGTCGGGGCCAAACGCAGGACGAGGCGAAAGAGAGTCTCCGTCAGGCGATACCCCTCATACTTGAGGAGCGTCGAAACGATGCGTTGAGTGGGCTCACAGAAGAGGCGGTACGCGAGCGCATGGCGCTCCAGTATTGGCGGCGATCTTCGGCGGCTGTTCTTGTGGGTTGCCACGGAGAACAGGTGCCGGGGGTTCTACGAGCGCCTTGGAGGAGTGGTTGTTGGAGAACAGACGACGGAGGTGCTGAGTGTCCCGGTAGAGCTAGTCGCCTACTATTGGCCCGACCTCACCGCGCTTGCCAGTTGATCGAGGGCACCGTTGTAGGAACAGAGCGAATCCGCGTTATCTGAGCTGAGAGGCTGACCCCCCTTCCCAACACCGGAGGCGCGTGCCCGAGCTTCGAGGTGACCAGGTTGAGTGCCGGTGGGTTGCTACTTCCGCTATCGACAGGTCCGAACGGAAGCGCCATAACGTTCCGGTAGTATTGGCGGCGGCATGGTTGCGATGCCTTGTCGCCCCAGCGTTTCGTTCTTGTTCTCGCTGTCCCGTGCCGGTCCCAGCAGTCCCCAATCTGCTGAACTCTTCGTTATGCCACGTTCGGCGGAGTCGCCGGACTGATAGGCGCTGCTCCCCTGTTAAAGGCCTTTACGCAGAAGGCGATTGTGTCGTGGAGCCGCTGGAACGGTTCGTGTGCCGGCACAGTTCTCTGTGTCACTGTGCTGCCGATCAGTGACAATGGGGGGACGTTTGGTACCATCGTGGAAATCACCGAGAACGACTGTCTCGACAGTTGCCGAGGACATCATTCGGAGCATGTAATGAGAGAACGACGGTGCGTACTCTTCGATTGGGGTGACACGCTGATGGTGGACTATCCTGAGTACGATGGACCAATGGTCGAATGGCCGGAAATCGTAGTTGGAGCTCGGTTACTGAATTACATCAGGTGCCGGAGGCGGTAGAACGGCTATGTGGCGGTACGGGATGAGCGGAAAAGTACGTGTGGCAGTTATCTTCGGTGGTCGTTCGGCGGAGCACGAAGTCTCAATCCAATCAGCGCGGAATATTGTGAACGCACTCGATCCGGAGAAATACGAGCCGGTGCTCGTCGGCATTGACCGTGACGGACAGTGGTATCTCAGCGACGATTCGGTGGCGCTACTGAACGCAGAGTATTCGGAGGTCCGACAGATCGCTCAGGAGAGTGCTCCGGTGTCCTTTGTCTCCGACCGGGAGCCCGGTTCTCTCGTGAATCGAAGGTCCCCGAGTGCTTCTCGGACGGTGGATGTGGTTTTCCCGGTTCTCCACGGCCCCGACGGTGAAGACGGCACGGTGCAGTCAACCGCGCTTGAGACTTTCCGCATTCTGGAGGGGCGCGGGATGGCGCGCGTGGATACGTTCCTTTCTCATGATGGGGTCATCTATGTGAATGAGACGAACACCATCCCGGGATTCACGCAAAACAGCATGTATCCAAAGCTGTGGGAAGCCTCGGGGCTCGACTATTCGGCGCTGGGAGACCTGGACGAGGCGACCGACGCCTTTCGTGGGGTGATCGAGACCGACCCGAGCGACATAACGGCCCGGCGCCTGCTGCAAGCCGGCGGCGATCACCGCTCGTGTCCCACGACGGGACTCGCCCGCACCTTCTGCCATGATTAGTCAAATGCGCCCTTTCGAATAGAGCCCCCTGGTCTTCTTTTGATGTACATCTGACACTCCTCATATCCGAGAGTGACCTTCGGCGCAAGTCACCTACTATTGATCCCGAAGTATGGCGTGCAATGGCACATCCCGGCGTACACCCCGCAGGTATACGAATAACACTGCGCCAAACACAAGTGCTACAATCGTCATAAGCACGACCACAATAGCGTCAGCGGGCTCACCTTGGACAGCCAAAGAGACGAACTTCCCAATAACCGCAAGCCCGAAAACAACTCCATAGACCAGCATGGGGGCAGCAAGCACATACCCTACAATTCGCTTCCGCAACAGCAGAATCCCCGCGGTGATGAGCGCAGGCAAAAGAAACCCCAAGTCGGCTACGTATACCGGATTAGTGCGCAGCCCGGCCGTCTGCGCCGACTCCAGTTGTTCTCCCGCGAAAGCGCTCGGTATGATCTCTGATAGCCACACAACTGCAAACACCGCACCTGCAATTACCAGAAGTCTGCCGGGCAACGCACTGCTGATCCCGTCACGAACCGAGGAGCGAAACCGGGCAAAATCGATTGCCGCAATGCCGGCAACCAGAAGCCACACGGAAAACCCTAGGATAAGCACATGAGCAAGAAACCAACCGCTGAAGTGCAGTGACGTGGCGTAAATGAGGTAAGAGTACGCACTATAAATGAGGATGCCCAGCCACATGAGATAGGCGCGTACTGAACCGCGCAGTGCAAGTACCATGAGCACCAGAAGCAGCGGATACGCAATGAACACATTCACTCCGTCCTGTCCCATTGCCTGAGCAGCAAGATTGGACGAATCCGCTCTGTACGCCATTCCGAGCATACCGCCAAGGCTCGTGACTAGAGCGACCATCGCCATAATCGCCGACAACCACAACAGCAGTCGCGCGAATCGTAGATTCTGCGCCTGGACACCTGCGGCTCCTGCTTGGTGTCGTGTGTTTTGTGTCTCGCCTTGTGCACTTGGTTTCCGAGCCATAGGCTCCTCCCTTCGCAGCGTTTATCGAGTCTTCTTGTTATGCACGAGCCCGCAGTGGCATAAGCGCAGAGTCACACGCCCGCCGGTTGACCCTGGCCCACGGTGGGACAACCGACGCGTGCGACCAGCCATCGGACCGCTCCGCGACTTCGTACACGTCTCGGCCTGTGCGCCGGTATTGCAGACACCCAACAATACCGCGGCCGGACATTCCAGTAAACAGCTCAGTAGCTCCCTTTGTGTTCAACGCGATACCCCGGGCACGCCAACCGCCTGCGACAAATGTCGATAGACACGTATAGGCTGTTTAGCGAGAAGTGGGAGCGTTACGCGAAGGCCCGGGCGAGCTATCCGGAGTGGCTTTTCGCTTTTCTTGCGGAAGCGTGCCCAGCGTGGAACTTTACGTGGGACTGCGCAACGGGGAGCCGATTGCGGAGCTTCGCCCGATCCGCGCCGGCCGGTTCGTTTCCCGGGAGACTATTGCAGCCGCCGCGGCGCGCGCCCCGCGGATCGATGCGCAGCGCCTTCGGAATGAGCTGGATGCGGTTGTAGATCCGTCCGCCGATGGCTGAGACAATACGCGGCTTGCTCGATACGTCGGTACTCATCGGGCTCGATTCGGTCGACGGGGACGCGCTGCCGGATGTGTCCGCAATCGCCGCGGTTAGGCTGGCTGAGCTGGCGGCGGCTCCTCATGCTGCCCGCGACGAGACCGAGCGAGCGTTACGCCAAGACCAGCTCCAGTGGGCGGTGGCCACATGGGATCCCCTTCCCTTTGACGAGGAGGCCGCGCGCACGTACGGTCGCGTATTCGCCGCTGTACGGGCAGCCGGCCGGTCCACTCGCCCACGGCCAGCCGATCTGCTTATTGCTTCCACCGTCGCTGCCAACGATCTGCCGCTGTATACGAGAAACCCGGACGGCTTCGTGGGCTTGGGCGATCTCGCAACCGGGAAGACGGTGTGAGACCGGAGTCCCTGCGAGGGCCTGCGGAGTCAGCGCCCGGAAACGGGCCCCCGGCCGGGAGCGCCGAAATGCCGAAAGCGGAGACCACCCGCCTCCGCGGTTACGTGGACGACGGTGCCCCCGGGCGCGGCGGCGTAGGCTTCGCGCGAGGGGGGCGGGGCTCCGTCGCGCCGGGGAGCGCGGAAGGGCGCCGGCGGCTCGCCGGTGCCGGCGTAGCGGGCAAAAAGCGGCTCGCGCCCGGCCGAGAG
>PWGF01000412.1 GCA_003554375.1 Spirochaetaceae bacterium | reverse complement strand
GTCGAAACGCCTGAGCGTCCCACCCCTCACCGGCCTTTACGCGCGCCCAATAGCTACTCTGCAGCAGGTTGTCCCCGGGGTGTAGCTGCTCGAGAGGGATCGGAGAGGCGGTCACGGAATCGTTCAATGCGTACTTCCCCCAGACCTTTCAACCGTCCGCAGCCGGCCACCTGTCTTGCCGCTCATTCCTCCATCTCTGATTCCCGCGCCTCTATCGGTACATCCGCTTACAGATCCTGTGCACCTTGTCTTTCGGCAAGCTACCCCACGGCGCCATCCGGTACGCGCGAAACCTTCAGGGCTTTGCCGTCTACCATAAGCGCCGCGTCACCTATCTTGACAACGCCACCTTCGGTCCGCAACGGGAAAGAGAAGAACGTTTCGATGTCGATCGGCTCAGGGCTCTGCGACACCCCGAATCCTTCCACTTCTACAGCAACCCCCGGAGCCACCCCGTCGGCGAAGATCACCTCCACCACAGACTCATCTTCAGTCTGAGCTGCAAGGAGCATCCCTTGACTACGCTCCCCGCGGAGCTTCGCAGGCTTCAGATTGTCGACGAGCACGACCGTACGCCCCTCGAGCTCCTCCGGTGCGTAGTGGCCCACGAGACCGCTCACGATCTGCCGCGCCGTTCCGCTGCCATCGTCAACCTGCTCCACATACAGGCGATCCGCCTTCGGGTGTCGGGTGACTTCCGTGATGCGCGCGGTGATCAGCCGTACGCGACGAGCAAACTGATTCTCAGGACGCTCCGCCTCCCGCCGCTCGCTCTGGCTTCCGGAGAAGCGCTCGCGGAGGCTATGAATGTGGCTGTCCTCGAGCTGCTTGAAGAGAATCGAAGGCCTGTTGAGTTGTGCAAGCCCGGTGGTCTTTCTGAGATCGTCCCACGAGAGGCGCTCGAGCCCGAGAAACGAGGCAATACGCCGGCCTGCGTCGGGGATGAACGGCGAAACTAGGATAGCCAGATCGCGGACCAGATAGACCAGATCCGCGAGGAGCGCACCGGTTGCTTCCGGGTCCTCCTTCCGAAGCCTCCACGGCTCTCCCGCCTGAAAACGGCGATTGCCGTACGAGCTCAACGCGAACACCTTCCGGAAGGCATCTCTCAGCTCCGCCCACTCCAGCTTCTCCGTGATCCCATCCTCGAGCTCTTTGACCTCGTCCCAGAACTCCCAGTCTCTGCCCGCCCCTTCCGGTACGACGCCGTCGTAGTAGCGCGCCACGAAGGTGAGGGTCCGGTTCACCAGGTTCGCCAGGTTCCCGATCAGCTCGCCGTTGACCTTCTCTTGAAAATCGTCCCAGGTGAAGACCGCGTCGCTGGTCTCCGGGCGGTTGTAGAATATGTAGAATCGCCAGACGTCCGGGGGAATGCCGGTGTCCTGGCAGTCGTTTCCGAAAACGCCAACCCCTTTGCTCTTCGAGAACTTCCCGGACTCGTAGTTCAAGTACTCGGTAGCACTCATGTGATGGAGAAGCGTCCACCGCTCACCCGTTCCCAACAGTGAGGAAGGGAAGATCACTGTGTGGAAAGGAATGTTGTCTTTGCCGATGAACTGGAAGAGCTCCACGTTGTCCGGATCACGCCACCAGCTTTCCCACTCGTCGGTGTGCGTTGCGGTAATGGAGATGTAGCCGATCGGAGCGTCGAACCAGACGTAGAAAACCTTGTGCTCGAACCCCGAAAGCGGTACCGGGATGCCCCACTTGAGGTCCCGGGTAATGCTCCGTTCCCGGAGTCCATCCCGAATCCAGCCCTGGGTCATCTGGATGGCGTTGTACGACCAGCGCCCTTTGGTACTCGCCTCCTTCATCCACTCCTGGAGTTTGGGGAGAACGGCCGGCAGGTTGATGTAGAAATGCGTGGTCTTCCGGAGTACCGGCTTGCTGTCGTCGACCATGCTCCGCGGCTCGATGAGGTCCGACGGATCCAGAACGTTCCCGCAGGACTCACACTGGTCCCCACGCGCTTCCGGATACTCACAGTACGGGCAGGTTCCCCTGACGTACCGGTCCGCCAGGAACATATCGCTCTTCTCGCTGTAGAGCTGCTCCACCTCGTGCTCGCTTATGTACCCGTTTTCGTACAGCTTGAGGAAGATGTGCTGGGCGATCTCCGTGTGCTCCGGCGTGGACGTCCGCCCGAACCGGTCGAATGAGATGTTGAACCAGTCATAGATATCTTTGTGAATGGTGTAATAGCGAGTACACAGCTCTTCAGGGGTAATACCCTCCTCCCGGGCGCGGGTCTCCGTAGCCGTTCCGTACTCATCGGTGCCGCAGATATAGAGGGTCTCATATCCCGCGAGGCGACAGTAGCGGGCAAAGACATCGGCCGAAAGGACCTGAATCAGGTTCCCGAGATGGGGGATGTTGTTCACATAGGGGAGAGCTGAGGTAATAAGGCGCCGCTTGGTCATAGCGGCACTATACGGAGCGCCCGAACCGGGTGTCAACAATACACCCGGCGCAAACGTCCGAAGTACAACAACACGCCCATGGCGGATTTCCGAGCCACAGTGGCCGCGCAAGCCGGATAGCAACGCGCTCAAATGGCCGTGCTTCAGACAGAACGGAGCGGCAGTTGACCGGATCGAACGAAGCACGATACGCTCTCTGCAACTGCTGCCGCATCGAGTCCTCCCCTCCAGTACGGTTGGAGACATGTTCAGGGCGTGACGCAGATTGCCTATGGTTTCGGGACCCGCCGTGTTGTAGGCGCTTGGTGTAGGCGGCGAGCGGGTAAGCTGCGCGGGGCTTGCATCGTCGGGCTCGGCCCATAGCGATATATCTCGTGCTGTTGCGCCGTCGGCGCTTCTTGTCCGCTCTCGGATTCTCCGTACATGGGAGCCAATTCATCATGCCGGAGTTCAACGTAAACGTCTCGGGAAAGACAATTCGCGTCACCCCGGGAAAGATCGTGGCCGCCGTGGTCGTAATCCTTGCGATCGCCGGGGCCTTCACCTCGTTCTTCGTAGTAGACCAGACGGAGCAGGCGGTAGTAACCCGCTTCGGGCGCGTCGTCCGTTTGGAGTCGCCGGGGCTACACTTCAAGCTTCCGTTTGGAATCGAGGAAAACCACAACGTCCCCACACAGCGGGTCCAGACTATGCCGTTCGGTTTTCGGACTGAGCAACCGGGAGTCCGGAGCCAGTACGTGGATCGCGACTTCCCGGAAGAGTCGGTCATGCTCACGGGGGATCTGAACATCGTGGATGTCGAGTGGATCATCCAGTACCGCATCGTCGAGCCTGAAGCGTGGCTCTTCAACGTGGAAGACCGACACGGCACGATCTGGGACATCTCCAAGTCGGTGATGAATGAGCTCGTAGGCGACCGCGCCATATTCGACGTGCTCGGCGCAGGACGAGGGGAGATCCAGGTGGAAGCCCTGGAGATGATGAACGACTTCTTCGACGAATATGGGCTTGGAATCACCGTCACCCAAGTGGAGCTACAGGACGTGCTCCCGCCGGCGGGGAGCGTGCGTCAGGCTTTCGAGGACGTAAACCGCGCCCAACAGGATATGAACCGCCTCATCAACGAGGCCCGCCGCGAGCGGAATCGCGTGTTGCCGCGCGTCCAAGGTGAGGCGGACCGGATCGTCGAAGAGGCGCGCGGCTATGCCTCACGGCGGGTCAACATCGCGGAAGGTGAAGCCGACGCCTTCCGATCGGTCCACGCGGCGTACCAGGAGGCCCCTGAGGTGACGCGTCGTAGGCTCTACATTGAGACGGTCGAGGAGCTGCTCGCGGACGCTTCCAACGTAACGATCGTCGACCGGTCGCTGCAGAACGTGCTGCCGTTCCTCGACTTAACGCGGCAGCCCGTGGACGCCGCACAGGCCGGAAGTGTGGGAGGCTCGGAATGAGTGAGAAGAAATCGAACAAACCGATTGTAGTTCTTGTAGTGGTGGCGGTCGTAGTCGTGCTCTTCTTTGCGGCCGGCCCGTTCTATGTAGTAGAGGAAGGAGAGCAGGCGGTTGTCGTCCGCTTTGGAGAGATCGTAAGCGAAGAGACCGAAGCCGGACTGAAGATCCGAACGCCGCTTGTCGACGACGTCAGGCGCTACCCGCAACGCATCCAGAGTTGGGACGGCGATCCAAACGTGGTCCCGACCGCGGAAGGTCAGTTTATCCATATCGATGCTACCGCGCGCTGGCGCATCGCTGAGCCCGCGAAGTTTTACGCGGCCGTCACCACCATGGAGCAGGCGTTCGGGCGACTCGATGATCTTCTGGATGCCGCGGTTCGACGGGTTATCACGGAGAATCGCTTCGAGGAGGCGGTGCGGAGCAGCAACCTGATTCTGGAACGCACCGGGGAGGAGCAGCTTCTGGCGGAAGCGGAAGCGGCCATCCAAGATGCCGACCTCGAAGAAGAGCCGGATGACGTCATGGGCGAAATTCAGGAGATAATGCGGCCGGAGACGGAGCAGCGGGAGATCGAGCGTGGCAGACGCAGGCTCGCCGAAGAGATGCGGGAGTCGGTCTCCGACTCGGTCGAGCAAATCGGCGCCGAGCTGATCGACATCGTGATCCGCGAAGTCCGCTATGACGAAGACCTCACCGAAAGCGTCTACGAGCGCATGGTTTCGGAACGGAACCAGGAGGCGGAGTACTTCCGCAGCCTGGGTGAGGGCCAGAAAGAGCGGATTCTCGGCGAGGTAGAGTACGAGCGGGAGCGTATCCTCTCCGAGGCTCGCGGCGAGGCCGCCCGGATTCGCGGTCAAGCGGACGAGGAGGCTTCACGAAGCTACGCCGGCGCCTACGGCGAGAGCACCGACGGGTTCTACGACTTCTACCGATCCATCTCCAGCTACGACCAGACGCTAGCGAATATTGGGAAGACTCTGACGACCGACATGGACTACTTCCGGTTCCTGCATGACGTCGACGGGGCGCGCTAGTCCTCGAACGGAGTCGTCCCAGCAGAGTGCTGTGCGTGCGGAAGGGGATCGGATAGAAACACCCTTCCGTAGAGTTTTGGACAGAGCGGCCGCAGGCGATCACCACGGGCGGGCACTCGCCGCCACGCTTCCGGCCGCAGCGTCCGACTGCGTTTGTCCCGGCGAGGCCCGTTTCTTTTCTTGCCCGGCTGAGCGCGTATTGGTAATATGCCTCCGATGCTTTCACACACCCTAGCTCACCTTCTGAAGGGCACCGACGCAACTATCACTCATGGGGACCCCGATGTCCACGTCACGGGAATTTCCTACGATTCCCGCACCGTTCAGCCCGGCGACCTCTTCGTAGCGCTTCCGGGAAGCACGACCGACGGCCATGAGTTCCTGCAGGACGCGGCAAACCGAGGTGCGGTAGCGGTCGCGTTTCAACGTCCCAACGCGGATGTCCCGGCAAATGCGGCAGCAGTTCGTGTGTCGAATTGTCCAGCTACGCTGAGCCGCGTGTCGGCGGCTTTCCATGGGGAGCCGTCGGATCACATGAGGGTACTGGGTATAACCGGCACGGACGGCAAGAGCACAACGGCATACTTCGCTTGGCAACTTCTTCGCAGGCTCGGATTCAAGCCTGGCCTCCTCAGCACCCCGCTCGTAAGCACGGAAGGCGAAAGCATTCATCGCAATCCATTCCGGCAGTCGACGCCAGAAGCACCGGAGGTCCACGAGCTTCTGGCTCAGATGAAAGAACAGGGGTGCGATCTCTGTGTCCTGGAAGCGACATCACACGGCCTATCCCGTAAGACCTCTCGACTCCTGGACATACGTTGGGACGCCGCGGTCCTGACCAATGTTCGGCACGAACACCTAGACTTTCACGGTTCTTTCGACCGCTATCGGCGCGACAAGGCGGAGCTCTTCCGCGCCCTCGACCAGCCCCTAGGATTCCACGTCACGCTCTGCGAGCACGCGTCCGCTGCTCGGACATCAGACGCCCCGGCGGCGCCTGGTGGAACCGCAAGCTCCGGGATGTCTCCCGGCCCGGCCGGAGTTCCGGGCGCCGCGCCCGAAGGATCATCGGAAACGACGAGTCTCGGCGATGGCAGGCCGATCAAGCTGCCACACGCCCAGCGCTTTGGGGTATTGAATGTGGACGACCCCAGCGCTCGCCTGTTTCAAAAGAGCACGTCCTGTCATGTCCATACGTACTCTCCGTCGGGCGCGGACGCTGAAGTGCTTATACGGTGCGTAGAAGACCTGGGCTCGTCGGTCAGGTTTGAGCTTGTCTCCGAAGGGGAGCGTTTTCCCGTAGAGCTGCCGGTTCCGGGCAGATACAACATGGCAAATGCCGTAGCGGCCGCCACCGCGGTTCGCCACTTGACTCGATCGCACTGGCGCGAAGTGATCGCGCATGTGGCTGACCTCGAGCTCCCACCGGGACGAATGACCTTGATCGAAGAGGGACAAGCTTTCAGTGTCATTGTCGATTTCGCTCACAGCCCCGGCGCGTTCGAGGCGCTTTTCCCCCCGATTCGTGAGCGGACGCGAGGGAAGCTCATCGCGGTGTTCGGTTCCGCGGGGGAACGAGACCGCAAGAAGCGTAAGCTTCAAGGCGCAATTGCCGACCGATACGCTGATCTCATCATCCTTACGGACGAAGACCCTCGGCAAGAGTCGCCCTCGCGCATCCTAGACGATATCGCCTGCGGCTGTGGTCGCCACAAACGCGGCGTAGATCTCCACCTGGTTCCGGATCGCAAAACGGCAATCCGTCAGGCGCTCAAGCTCGCCGGAGCCAACGATATGGTCCTCCTGCTAGGGAAAGGACACGAGAGCAGTATCGAGTACGCAACGGGCTCGATCGACTGGAACGAGATCGAGACCGCACGAACGATCCTTCACGATATGGGATACCGGCATGGATAAAAGGACCACAGCGCTCCTCTATGGAGGTCGCAGCGGCGAGCACGAGGTTTCGCTGCAATCGGCTACCAGCGTAATGCGCGCATTTGATCTGACCCGCAACGAGCTGATTTTGATCGGTATCGACACCGAAGGGCGCTGGTACCTTCAGCCGGAAGATCTCGTCGATCGGGCTCGAGACGGTCAAGAGGAGCTTACGGTAGTGACGGAAGGTCGACCGCGTGTCCTGGTAGAACCGGGCTGCGGATTACGCACGAACGAGCGACCGCTAGATATAGACGTGGTCTTCCCCGTCCTCCACGGTACGTTCGGCGAGGACGGAACGCTTCAGGGCGCTTTGGAGCAAGCTCGGATTCCTTACGTCGGGGCCGATGTGTGCGGCAGCGCTGCGGCGTTCGACAAAGAGATCGCCAAACGGCTCTGGATGGAAGCCCGTATCCCGGTCATACCGTTCTTCACCGAGACTATCCCTGCAGACGGTCCGAACTCAGCTTTCCGTGACCACGTTACTGCCCGTATTCGCAACGAGATCGGTTTCCCCGCCTTTATCAAACCGGCCCGCTGCGGCAGCTCGGTTGGAGTACGGCGCGTCGCAAGGCCCGAGGACGTGCCCCAAGCGCTCGAGGCGGCGAGCGCCTATGACATGAAGATCGTCGCCGAAATGTCCATTTCCGGCCGGGAGATCGAATGCTCGGTCGTCGGGAACGAGCACGTTCAGTCATATGCTCTTGGCGAGATCATCCCTACCCATGATTTCTACGACTACGAAGCGAAGTACGTGGACCCCGAAGGCGCCGGCCTATCAATCCCCGCCGACTTAACCTCGGAACAGACTCAACGCATCCGCACGCTGGCCGAGCAAGCCTACCGCGCCTGCAACTGTTCCGGTTTCGCTCGAGTAGACTTTTTTCTGGTTGAAGGGGAGCATAACGGAACGGCCGCAACCGACAGCCGGCGTCTTGAAGCGCCGGGAAACGGCGACGGCCCGGGCACGGATGCCGAACGCTCCCGGAGCGCCGACACCATTTACGTCAACGAGATCAATACCATCCCCGGTTTTACGCGTATCAGCATGTTTCCGAAGCTTTGCGAGCACTACGGACTTCCCTACGGCCGGCTGATCGAGCAGCTCATCGAGCTGGCCGAGGCACGACATGGGCGGACGGAGCAGCTCAGCTACACCTATCGCACGGGGCCCGAAAGCACCACCTAGGGTGCCTCCGGTACGGTGCCACTGCGACACCATCGCTCCTTTTGCGCTTTCCGGCCGGTCCTCCGCCCGACGCTTGGCGGCCTACAGTCACCGACAGGCCGAGTTAAACAAGCGCGTTCGCCGGATTCGAGCGAGCTACCAGTGGTTGTACGCTACGACCCGATCGAACGGCAGCCGCTCCGCGCCGGGACCGTCTTCATCCTCGGCACTATAGCCGATTGTCAAGAGCAACACGACTCTCATGGTGTGCGGGACCGAAAGAAGCGCCTTGACGTCCTCCTCATCAAAAGTGCTAATTGCACACGTTCCGAACCCTTCATGCTCGGCCTGCAGCATGGCAAACGCCACGGCAAAACTCAAATCGATCGGATAGGAGAGTTGTCCGTTCGGCATCCGATAGTCGACGTTGGTAGTACAGAACGCAATCGAAACCGGGGCCTGGCCGACCCACTCCTGTCCAAAGCAAGCGGTCTGCAAGCGTCCTTGAAGCTCCGGCTTGGTGATCGCGATGAAGCGCCATGCCTGACGATTCTTGGCCGACGGCGCCTGTCGCGCCGCTTCCAACACGCGTTCCAACGATGGTTCCGGTATCTCATCCGGACGATAGACGCGAACACTCCTCCTGTTCCGAATCTCGGGCAGAAGCTCCATACGGCGCGTCCTCTCTTTCTTCCTTCACATTCTTTCCCCTCTCGCCCACAGCATGACCGATGGATCCCTCACACGTCTCCGGACCCGCGCCGGGCATAGGTTGACCAACATACTACCTGCCCGTACCCTGGTAACACGCAATGTGGAAACCTGGGGTTATAGCAGCTCTCATCCTAACAGCTCTTCCGCACTTTTCCCAGTCGTTCTCGGCGGATTCGTTTTTCGCGCCGGAATCCGACGTGACCACGGGACGAATAGATGCGCGTTATGAAGAGTTGCACGCGGAGGTGAGAGAACTGTTTCCCTTTCCGGAAGGTTCCGGCGGAGACGCGGAGCTCCGTGAGCTCCTTTGTGCCACGTTAGAGGACACCGACGCCCGAGTTCGGCGATACTCCTTTGACTCGCTTCCGGATGCGCACTCGTTCTCAGAGGTGATAACGGCGGAATACGCGCACTCGCCGGCGCACGACTCAGGCGAAGACGGCGGCTTACTCCTGGCTATACCAATCGATCATCCACGAACCTCCTCGATCGATCGGGCGGGGACTGCCGGGATCGCGCTAGGACTTGTCATCGCCGAGCTGTGGGATGAGATCGCACCGGGAACCGCGCTTACCATCGCTTTCCTAGGGGCGGAGCGTGGTACCGACGTTGCCGCCGGCGTGGCTGCGGGCGGTGCGCCGGCTCCTTTCCCCGATTTCCGGTCTCGCAGCACCGGCCGCCGGCCGGAAGCATGGCTTCGGGAGCCCGATCCTCCGGATGCCCCGGATTCCCCCCGCCCGCCGTCCGGCGCCGTGTCTTCCGAACCCGAACACCCGCTGGGAAGCCGATGGCTTCGCTCTGAATACGAACGGCGACAAGCTTCTCTTCCCAACGCAGTGATATACCTCGATCTGGACGCTCTGGCGCCTGCTCCCGCCGTGGAAACCGGGGCTCCGCGACAGATCGCACCCCGCCGTCTGGTCAGTGCAACATACGACGGCCTATCGGCGGTCGGTCTGAGCCCCCGGCC
>PWGF01000074.1 GCA_003554375.1 Spirochaetaceae bacterium | reverse complement strand
GTCTACGAGGTTGATCCGCTCGTGTGCCCAACGTGCGGCGCAGAGATGAAGGTGATCGCCACCGTCGAGGATCCCGACGACTGCCCAAGGCCCATGCCTCGGATGCCAGAGAGTCTACCAAGGGTGCTTCACTTCTCGACCGCCCCAATGGCCGCTACACTTCTCGACCGGCGTTTAGACACAATCCGCCAGAAGACGCGCGGAACCGACGCAAAGTCGGTTTCAAACCCCTTGGGCGCTTCGATGACGCGGCCTTCCACGTTCACCCGAAACGGCTGCACCAGGCGTGCGCGACGGCCCTCGGGAAGAATCTCCACCTGCAAAGGTCCGAGCAGTCCAATATCGCCGCCCGCCACCACGGTGCGTGTGTTCGTGCAGGTCATGGACGCCACCTCGCCGGGCCCGTCGTGCGCACATCGACATGCACCCAGGTCGGATAGACGCCGATGCCGCCAGTGCAGAAGACATCGATAGTCGTGGCCAACTCGGCCAGCGCGTCCGCCGTCCAGCCCTCCGGCACGAGCACATCGGCCGCCATAGCCACGGTGTGGAAAACCATCGTTGTGCCCTCGATGCGGAATATGAGCTAAAGGCGGATCCTAGCGGGTCCCATTTGTCACTGGCAAGTTTTCCAGCAGGCCGCTCCAGAGCAAGTCAACAGTCGGCTCTCAGGGAAGAATCCGCATCTGGACGTGCTGAAGGGATGCGCAGGGCGGCACCGGTTGCCAGTTCGAGGGCGCGATCTGTGCAAATCGAAAGCTTGGCTTGCTATTTGCGCAAAATCGCGCTATCCTGTTCGCATGATTACACGCCTGATTACCCAGGAACTCGTCCACGCCGCTGAGGAATATCCGGTGGTGACCGTTCTCGGCCCACGTCAGTCGGGGAAAACCACGCTGACGAGAATGACGTTCCCTGCGAAGGCCTATTTTTCGTTGGAGGACCCGGATGTTCGTGTGGCCGCCGAGGCCGATCCGCGAGGTTTCCTGAGCCAAATGCCGGACGGTGCGATTCTGGACGAGGTGCAACGGACTCCGGGTCTGCTCTCGTATCTTCAGGGAATCGTAGATGCCGCGCGCCGTCCGGGGCTTTTTGTCCTGACCGGCAGTCATCAACCCCAACTACACGAGGCAATCACGCAGTCGTTGGCCGGACGTACGGCCATGCTGACGCTGTGGCCGTTTTCGGTGCAGGAGCTTCGCAACTACAAGACGGACTGGGATCCATTCGACCTCGTGGTTCGCGGTTGCTTCCCGCGGCTCCATGAGGAAGGCCTCGATCCGCGCAGGTTCTACAATGGTTACGTACAGACCTATGTGGAACGCGACGTGCGTGCAATGATCCAACTGCGCGACTTGGCGCAGTTTCAAAAGTTCCTGACGCTGGTGGCCGGCCGCGTGGGCCAGGTCGTGAATCACGCGTCGCTGTCCAACGACGTGGGCGTATCCAGCACGACGATTCGACATTGGCTGAGTGTGCTGACGGCGTCGTATGTCGTTTTCGAGTTGCCTCCCTATTTTGAGAACATTGGCAAGAGGGTCATCAAATCGCCAAAGATTTACTTCACGGACCCCGGACTCGCCGCGTTTCTGCTGGGCATTCACGACGAGCAGCAGGCGTCGCGGGATCCGTTGCGCGGCGGGCTTTATGAGAACGTGGTGATTGTGGATATCCTCAAAGGCGCGCTCAACCGGGGAATCAGGCCCGAGGCGTTCTTTTTCCGCGATTCACACGGTAACGAGGTCGATCTGATCATCCGCGAGAAGGGCATGCTGACTCCGGTGGAGATAAAGTCCGCCGCGACATTCTCCCCGGACTTTATAAAAGGCGTCGAGCGATTTCGGGCCTTGAAGCCCGATCGAACAGCGCCGGGACTCGTCTTATACGGCGGCGAGCAGCGTTTTTCGGTTCGAGATGTCCGTGTGCTCAACCCGCTTCACGTCGAAGACCTCTGGGATGCACTGACCTCTTCCGCCAGGCAAGAAGAAACGTAATCCCTAGCCAAACGCGACCAACGGAGTTGCTCGATATACTGGCGCACCTCCGAGGGGTTGACGGAAGCCCCCACGTATTCCTCGAGCACAATTTCGACCTCGGCGCGTTGCGGCAGCAGGCTAAACAGCTCAAGCTTGAAGGCGATCTTCCTCGGCTCGCCGGCGATGTATTGGTAGCGGCCAAGGATTCGGCAGGTCGGCGCGGCTGCTGGAAACGTGCAAGGCGTTCCGCGCTGGGCATCACCATGGCGACAGGAACCGGCGGTGCAACAGCCTCCTCGTCCTGAAGGGCCGGGACCCGCAAGGAACTGTGGATATCCACACTCGGGATGCTCGGCGGCGACGCGATAATCGTTCCGGGGATGGATAGAGATGGTGGTGCGGGCAGCAGAGGACGCCAACCAACGGCAATTTCCGGCGGAGTGAGCGCCGGGGGGACAGGGTGCGCCATCGGCACGATGCCCGCATGGAAAGGTTCTACCGGCGCGGCCACTGCCGGCTTCTGGGGCGCGGTCCATGCCGGAACCCGTTGCAGGGCTTCGCTCGGCGTCAGTGGACCAGCATTCCTTGACACCTCATGCGGCACAGGCGCGGACGCGGCCAGTACGGGTGTCAGTAGAAGCACTGCGCTCAAGGCTTTGGGGATGAGTCGCGTGGCCAGCGGGCCTTCCTGCGCGTCGGAGAAGGGGAGCAGGTTTCGGATCTTGCCAAGGACTTCCTTCACCTTGCGATAGGGATACGTGGCCATCGACAGGATGCCGTCGCCGAGCGTCATGATCAGGCGTTTGCCCGCTTCGAGGAAGGTCGTGTCGCCTGCGAAGAAGTCGCGCACTATGGCGAAGAGCTGCCGCAAGGTGGCGATAATCGGCAGCTTGAGTATCGCCTCGCCGATTCGCGCCGCCGCCGAGGTGAAGAAGCCGCCAATGGCCGCAAACGTACCGCGGATGAAGCCCCAGACGCCGGCGATCACGTCGCGCGCCCAGCCGCCTCGAGCTTCTGCGCCAGGTCGGCCGACATCTGGCCCACGCCGCCGCTGAGCGAGGTGACCGGCGCCCGAATGAAACACACTCGCCACGCACCGCCGGCATTCTCATCTTCTCGAGAAGATGACGCTCGAGATACCGGAGTCGCGGCCACGCGTCATCTCGGATGCGCTGTATCGAAAGCTTGCCGAGTGCGCTTTGGTCACGCAATGCCGAACTCGGGACCGATGAATATCCCGGCACGCTTCTCCGTATCGCCTTCGAAGTATCGCCCTTCGCCGAGCAGATGAACTCGCCGGGCCACGGAGTCACCGACTCGAAGGTAATCCGGTCGTCCTTGTGCGCCTGTTGCACACCGGCGAGCTTCCGATTCTCGAGCACCATCCGATCGAAACTCTGCGGCGAGCCGAAGCTCCCCCGCTCGGCAACCTCCTGGGGATCTATGAGCTCGTCGTCTGCATCCACCCCCATCACCCGGTGCGGGAACCAACTCGGGCGGAAAGCACCCCGGATCGCGAGTTTCGGCGGCGAATGCAGCGCCTCGAGCGCATCCGGGACGTCGGCGAACGGTTTTCGCGCTGCGGCGACTATCTCCACGGCGTGGTGCGCATCCGGTGTACGAACCCTGAATGCGGCCATGACTATTTCCGACATGTTGCGGAGGAACCCCCACTTCCATGCCATCGTTCTGGAGGGTGGCTTTGATGAGGAGGGTACCTTCTTCTCCATCCCGTTCTGCGGACTCCAGTCGATGACGGAGCTCTTTCGGCGTCGGGTGATCAAACTATTGGTCGAGCGCCGGCTACTCAATGAGGACTTTGCTCGAAACCTTCTCTCCTGGCGACACTCCGGATTCAGCATCGATAATAGCGTGCGTATCGTCGATCGCTCCTCCCGGGAGAGCCTCGCGGAGTACATCGCGCGCCCGCCGATCTCGTTGAAGAAGATCCACTATGAGCCGTTCAAGGGGCGGGTGCTGTTTCACACCACGTACTCGGAGTACTTCAAAGAGAACCTCCACATGTTTGATGCCCTCGACTTTCTCGCCGAGTTAACTCAGCATATCCCGCCGAAGCGACTGCAGCTGATTCGCCGCTACGGGTTGTATGCCTCCCGTACGAAAGGCCGGTGGGAACAGATGCCGTGGGTTGCCGAGCGGGCACCGCAGGGGTGGAAGGCCTCTCATCAACATCCCGCTGGTGAGGAAGATCTTGGCTACAAACCGTTGTCCGAAAGCGAAGAAGAGCTCGACATCAACGCACCGAAACGAGCCTGGGCCCGGCTTCTCGCGAAGGTCTACGAGGTTGATCCGCTCGTGTGCCCAACGTGCGGCGCAGAGATGAAGGTGATCGCCATCATCGAGGATCCCGACGAGCTGGGGCGGATTCTCCGGCATCTGGTCAACATGGGGCGGGCCCCACCAGGATTCAATCCCGATCGGCTCAACTGACAAGTTCCTCCGTTACACCCTTCGGGCGAGGTGTGTCCGTGTCCCGGCACAAACACTTCCGAAACAGCCCAGATTTGTCCTATCGCTGCGTCTGTCCCCTCAAATAGCCGCCGACGGCGCCGTCAGTATCTCTCAAATCCCGTTGTTCGCTATGATTTGGTCCACTGGTCCGTGGAGGTACGACCCGGGCGTGAGTGACCTGTTCTCCGCCGTGACCAACAAACAGATCGAGGATGCGTACGGTCATCCTGCGGATTATTTCGCCGGAGAAGGAGCCCGCGCACGCGAGGTGTACGCAAACCTCTTTGAGATACGATCCCGCAGGGCGCCGGGTATCTGGACGGCGGTCCGCCGGGAGTTGCCGGAGCTGACGAAGCTGATGGAGCAATCGGTCAAGTAGTCGTATACTGACAGGTATGTACGTAGGCGGATTCAGCGAAGAACTTGACGACCTGCTTGAGCGCTACAAGGAGCGTTTCACCGGGCGTCCGGGGGACGGGTTCGGCACCATGGTGCTTCCTCCCGAGACGACCCACGACGAGCTGGTGGAGCGCCTGCGCCGCGCCCTGGATGAAGACGAGCCGATAGACGTGCTGCTTGAGTATTACGGCCCCGAGTTCAAGGAGGCGGTGATGCGCGGAGACATTCTGATCTGAGCCGCCACCGGTACCTCTGCCGGCGTCGAAACACCTGAAAATGGCCCTTTTTCGGCATTTCCTCTCAGACGAGCGAGAAGGCACCTCTAAGGCGTTTTCCCCGTTCCGGTACCATTACCCGTTTTTCCGGGTACACCCTGTTTATCAACAGTTTTCAACAGGTTTCCGGGCAATCTGGAAACGGGTCTCCGTTTCGCGCCCGGAAAACCGGTATTTGCGCTGATTTCGTCCTTTGTGCCGCCGGAAGCGGTCACCGCTACCCTCCGCGAATCACGGCCGCGAGGGGTTAGCCTGATTTCTGTATACCCTCTCCGATAACGCTACGATCTCACCATGAAGCCCATGAAACTGGAGCTTGCCCGGGTAGGCATATTCGGACGGGACGGCACGGTTGTAACCAAGGACCAACTGCGGGAGGTTGCCGACACGTTTACCGACGGCGCGCCGAGGACGGTAAGGTCTACATCCATCCCCTGGCGATGCTCGGCCAACAGCCTCCGGCGATCCGCGACCTGAATGTGATGGTCGCCTCCGAAGCGGTCAATATGGACGCGGAAGAGTACTGGAGCACCAGCAAGCCTCAGGTAGAAGCGGCGGCCGCCCAGGAAGGGCCGCAGACAGACACCAATCTTTCCGACGCACGGAATGGCGCTCCCCAGGGTGGCGCAGCGGATCAAACCCAACACAAGGAGCAGGATATGAGTGAAGAGCTCAAGGAAACGCAGCAGAAGCTCACCGACGCGGATCTGGCGATGGTGCTCAACCGGCTCATCGAGCTGACCACCGTAGTCCAGGAAAGCGGGTACGGATCGGACATCGCGATCATGGCCGGCGCCAAAGCGTTCGTGACGCTCGCGCGGATGGTGATCAGTCTGTCCAGCTCGGGCCGCATCGCCGGTCAGGTAACGTACAAGTCCATCTCCCTGGCGGGTTACAACGTGGAGCTGATGAACGCGGTGTATACCGACCTGACCACGAGCACCACCAAGAAGGTCGTGGACGATCACAAGCTGGTCGCGGTTGCTCTGGATGCGCCGTTCCGCCACTACTACTGTGCGCTGGACGATGTGGACGCCGGGCTCCTTCCCATGCCGTTCTACGGATCGCCGGAGAAAAAGCAGAACCCCAGCAGCTACGAGATCGTGGGTAAGAGCAAGCCCATGCCCGTACCGGTGACCAAGGCAATCTGCTGGGCAACGGTAACCGCGGAGTAATGGGGCGGTTGCTGCGAGCAAGCTTCGAACGAGTATGACCGAGACCAGCCCCAGTGTTTACGGGTATCGTTCAATTCGTTACGAGATTGCGGAGTAGGGAGCCGGCATTTACACTTGCCGGGCGTATATACACAGGTTATACTGTATACACGGAGATTTTGATGGCGCTAAGTATTCGTAATCCGAAGGTTGAGCGGCTTGCTCGTGAGTTGTCTCAGCGTACCGGAACCACCATGACCGAGACCATTCACAAGGCCTTGCTCCGGTACGATAAGGAAAACGCCAAGGCTTCCCAGGAACGCACGAAGCGCATCCTCGAGATAGGCCGGCGCTGCGCGGCGGTTCCCGATAAAGTTCCCGGAACTATGGATGACATTATCGGCTACGACGAGTTTGGGGCGCTCTAGTGGTGGTCGATAGTTCGGCTTTGGCCGCCGTGCTGTTTGAGGAAGATGACGCAGAGCTGTACGCTCATGCCCTCGCTCGGGCCGAGCGGCTCTTGATGAGTTCTGTGAATCATCTGGAAATAGCGCTCGTCGTTGAGGCACGCAAGGGCGATCGCGGACGCCGGGCTATTCTGGAGCTCATGACGGAACTCGGGATCGAGACTATCGCTTTCGATTCAGCACAGTCCGAAGTTGCACTTGAAGCCTGGCGGCGTTCCGGGAAAGGCAGACACGAGGCCGGTCTCAACATGGGCGATTGCGCCGCCTACGCCCTATCCCAGATCACCAACACACCGCTGCTGTTCAAAGGCACCGACTTTCCAAAGACCGATGTCGTCTCCGCGATCGATGACGGGGGTACGGGCGGCTCGTTTGTGTAGACCGCCGCTTCCTTCTATATGGTGTCTCCGAGTGCGCTCTGCGACAGTACCTCGCGGAGCTCCCGCTTGAACGCGGTGTGCCGGTTAAAGCGGTCGCGGTACTTTTGGATCAAGGTAGCTGCCGAGTCTGGGCGAGCCGTCACGGCATAGTGCTCCCCGAGCGCTACCAGAGTCTCAGCGGCGCTCCGATACGCCCCTCGGTGCTTCTTCGAAACGACGTGATCAACACGTGCGCGAGCAACCTTTTCGGCCCACCGCAGATACGATGTAGCGGTCTCCTGGTCGAGCGCGGCCTGCGTCAGCCCTTCAACAATTGCCTGTACGAGATAGCCATCGGGCCGGTCTGCCTCTTCATCAGACTCGGCCTCAGGATCGATGAAGAGGTGCGGAGGCTCTGCGTACTCCACCAGGAGCCGCTCGATTGCGGGAGTGCTGGGTACGGCCCCGCCGGTGCTGTGGGCGAGTATGGCCGCGAAACACAAACCGGTAGCGCAATCGGAGTATGACCAGCCGACCGATTTGCCGGAACGAGCGATTGCGAGTGTTTCACCCAACCGCCCGGCAATCATGAGCGCCTTCACATGAGTTGCGGTGAGCCGCTCCTCACCGGCCCCGAGGATATCAATCGCCTGCTGAAGCTCGATCTCGCGCCGGCCGAGCGGTTCGGCCGCCTGCAGCAGGACGGGGTGAGCGTTCTTGCCCCTAACTTAACGATCAGGTATGTGAATACCACCATTAAGCACTGGCACCAAAGTGAACTACCCCTGGAGGGGAAAAGAGTTTTACCGGGTATACCAAAACAGGCTTGAACCTCGTTCTCGCGTGTCGGGGTACTTGGAGGGTGGCCGGTCAGATCAGGACATCTCCGCGACGTAGCGCCTCGGCGAACTCCTCGTCGTAGTACTTTTCGAGGATGTCGATCGGCTCGTCGTCGTCGAGTGCTTGCTCAAGGCGGGCAACGAGATCGTCGCGGCGGCCAGCCGAAGCTCCCCCGCTCGGCGACCTCCTGGGGATCTATGAGCTCGTCGTCTTCATCCACCCCCGTCATCCGGTGCGGGAACCAACTCGGGCGGGAAGCACCCCGAATCGCGAGTTTCGGCGGCGGCAATATCAAGGAAAAAGCACCTCGTGCGCGTACTAGTGTATGTGAGCACTACTGCCTCTGTATCGCACACTGCAGCGAAACGCTACATACCCCGCGGCCGCAACGAGCTGCACACGATCTTCGAGCGCCACTTTGCCGAGTTCTGCGACGAATACGACCGGAAGTATGCCGCAAGGCACGGTATGCAGCGCCTCGAGCGCATCCGGGACGTCGGCGAACGGTTTTCGCGCTGCGGCGACTATCTCCGCGGCGCCGCGCCCATCCGGTGTACGAACCCTGAATGCGGCCATGACTATTTCCGACCGTTCTCGTGCAAGGGCTTCTCCCTCTGCCCGTCCTGCAGCAGAAAGCGGACCATCCTTTTCGCTTTAGCATCTCACCACCGACGTGCTCTTCCAATGGGACAAAGGGTTCGGCCGTAACGCCAACCTATTCGTTCGTGCCTTTCTCAGGGATTTCGCCCTCGAGTAGAGCTTGGAGTTGTTCGGCCGGCTGCGGCACTTCGTTTTGGAGGACGTTGACCACGATGTTGAAGTTGATACCCATATAATCGTGGATAAGTCGATTTCTCAGCGCAATAATTCTTCGCCAGGGAATCTCATCATTGATGTGGTGAATATAAACCTCATGCGATTTTGGCATGGACAGCTTCCGCTTGCACCGACGCTACGAGGTATGGACTGAGTCCGTTCACGGTCACGAGATCTACTGGAGAATCGAATCGCGTATCGAGAAGGTCGGCAACGTTCATCAGGTTGTCGAATGATTCCGCTTCCGGCTCAAAATCGATCAATATGTCGATATCGCTGGAATCGTCGGCGTCGTTTCGCGCGACTGACCCGAACACCGCGACATCCCGCACTCCATACGTCTGAAGCTGAGGAAAGATGTCGTTCAATATCTGTAGCGCTTGATCCCGGTTCATACGATCAGGATACCACGGTGAACCGGTACGGTGACGCGGTTGCAAACCGTAGGTTGAGGTGAGTGCCTTCCTTACAGGCGGCGGTCCCCGAACGGACAGACCGCCGATGCAAGGGAATCCACCGACACCTTGCCGGCGCCCACAAGATCGAGCACCGTGTCGAAGACGTGCGTGTACCGGAACGAGCCGAGAACGCTCAGCTCACGGGACATTACGAGACTCGCCGGAAGTTCTACCGAGGCCGGCTGTGTACCGACTTGAACGACCGTGCGTCGATCCGTTCGATTACACTTCGCGGAATTCAACCGGAGGCTCTCTCCTTCGTTCACGGAAACCTTGTGGTTCGACTCCCGCACAACGTCGATCTGGTAGACCTGGATCTTCAAGAGCGCTTTGGTCGATGTCTGGTTCAGTCCGGAAGTCTGCGGCGAGTTGCACCCGTCACACCCGGAACACGATCATCACCTCATCGCCGAGGTGGTTGATCACCTTGACCGCGATTCGTCCGTTGGCCGGCCTGGGGAACGGACGCGACGTGTCGCTGTAGAGCGTCTCCCACGCCTCCTCGCTGATC
>PWGF01000316.1 GCA_003554375.1 Spirochaetaceae bacterium | reverse complement strand
CTCGTGCTCGCGCTTGCGACGGAGGGGTAGTCGAAACGGCACTGGACTTCGGTCCGGTTGGTGTCGTATGCTGACCTCGCGGCGACCGCCCTAAGCGCGCATGCGCCGAGCCTTGTGGCGCGTGTTCGAGGAGTCGTGCAACTCCGGATCGGCCTGGAAAGGAAAAGGATCAGCGTGTTGGAGCGCGAGGAATTGGACTATGACCGGCTCGCCGGTGTTTTCCCTACCGTTCCTCTGCCGGCGGCGTTGGCATACGACGTCGCCGGAGAGCAGCTTTTTACTTATGTAAACCGGAAGATGGACGCGCGCCCGGATATTTCCAAGCTCCTTGGACAGAATCCCCGGGATGTGATGTACGAGAATCACCGGCACCACGTCCGATTTATGGCAAATGTTTTCAAAATGAACGATGCGCGGCTCTTTCTGAAGGTGGTGCCGTGGGTTTATCGATCGTACTCCGCACGCGGCTTCTCCTTGGAGTACTTCCCTCTGGTCTTCCCACTATGGGCGGAAGCGGTACAACAGTGTCTCAGGCCGGATCTGGCCGGGCCGATTGTCGGGTTCTATCAAGAGATGGTGAACCTGCACGATCGGTTTATCGAGGCCTCGGCCAGTCCTCCCGAGCCGCCTCCCGGCATAGAGGGCGATTGGGAGCAAACGCGCGCGGCTTTCCTTGCGGCGCTTCTGGCGGGCCATCAGCGGCGAGCCCTTCAGCTATCGGAGAGCGCTGTATCCATGGTTGACGAGGTGAGGGACTTCTACTTGCAGGTGATCCGGCCCTCACTCTATCAGATTGGCGTGAAATGGGAGGTCGGCGAGATCTCCGTGGCGCACGAGCATCTGGCAACGTCGATCGTATCTCGGGTTATGGCGGCGCTGTATCCTCGGTTTCTGATGTTGGAACACCCGCGCGGAGCCGCGGTTGTCTGTGCTTGTCCGGACGAGCACCACGAGATTGGCCCTCGCATGGTCGCCGATTTGCTGGAGCTGGACGGGTGGGACGTCACGTATCTTGGAGCAAACACGCCGGCTGAGAGCCTGCTCGGTATACTGGAGGAGCGCCGGCCACGTTTTCTTGCACTCTCGGTAACAATGCCGTTTAATATCGACCGGGCACACGCCCTCATCGAGCTTATCCGGGGCCGCGGCTCGGTTGTTGATCTGAAGGTTCTTGTTGGTGGTCAGGCGTTTTCGGGGCTGCCCGAAGTGCCGCATCGCATGGGAGCGGACGCCTTTGCCGGTGATGCTCGGGAAGCGGTGGTGACGGTGAAAGAGTGGGGCGCCGAGTTAGGACCGCGTGATGACGAGCCTACATGAAGCGCTGCAACGTACTCCTGGTATAGTTGCGGCATATCTGGTGGAAACAACGACCGTAGCCGCCGTTTTGGTGGACGGCGATCGGCGTATCGTCGACTGCAACAGCGCGTTCGTCCGGCTCGTGGGCAGCCACGGGAAGCCGATCGGGAACAGCGTGGCCGGGTATCTCTACGATCCCGCGGAGCAGATTGACGTCGTCGATGTAGCCGAGCGCTACTGGAGAGAGATGGAGGACTCCGCCCGGCGGCAAGCGGCCGAGCAATTGCCGGCGGCCGAGCACTCCTCGGCGGACCGGTTGCCGGACGGGTCTCGTCAGCTCGATGGGGCTCTTTCTGCGTTCCGGTTTTCTTTCCAACCAAAGGGGCTGTCCCTCCATACCGTCCGATTCTATGCCGCTCGAATCGCTGACAAGCTCCTGTTTCTGGGCGAGAGCCCGACCCTGGGGGAGAGTGAGATTATCCACAAGATGTCGGAGATGAATCACGAGATCACCAATCTTTCCCGAGAGACGGCCAAGAAGAACGCGGCGTTGGAGCGAGCGAACGCTCAGATCAAGCAGCTCATGAACACCGATCATCTGACCGGATTGGCAAACCGGCGCCACTTCTCCGAGCTTTCGGGTCGGGCCCGATCGTTGGCCGAGCGGCGCGGCTTTCCTCTCTCGGTAATCATGATCGATATAGACCACTTCAAGGCGATCAATGACCGGTACGGGCACCACGGCGGGGACCGAGTGCTTGTGGCGGCCGCGGAACTGCTCAGTCGGGGAACTCGAAACGAGGATATCGTGGCTCGGTGGGGCGGGGAGGAATTCCTGGTCATGCTGCAAGATGCGGATGCACAGTGGGCCGTCGCCTTCGGCGAGAGGATCCGCCAATCCCTCTCGGGAATGGAAGTAGAGCGTCTGGCCGGCGCGACCATCACGGCCAGTTTCGGCGTAGCGCAGATGCATCCAGGGGAAAACCTGGAGGCACTCATCATCCGTGCGGATCAGGCGATGTACCGGGCCAAGCGGCAGGGCAGAAATCTGGTGTGCGTTGCCGATGACCCTGCGTGATTCGACGGGTGTCGGCCGGCGAAAGCTCCCTTGATGTTACCTGGGGAACGAGCGTTCCCCACCGGTGAGTCGATCGGATTGCCACCCGGAATTGGGCGTGAGGCGAGGATTGTTGTTCACAATCCCAACACGAGACTCAAACCCGGAGACGCCACTGACAAACGACCGTTCCCGTCAAAGCCTTGGCGGAGTCCTGCCGCACGTGCCGACAATCCTCGCCTCATGTTCCTCGGGACTTCCGGTGAAAGGGGATTGGTACCCCGGGAGGCCTCGCGTGGAAGGGTAGCGGCGCACACGCGGGGAGCCGCTCACGGGACGGCAGCGGTACCCGGGAGGGGGCGGTGCACGAGAAAGAGCGTCTTGTCGCAAGGTTGCTTGATTTTCAGCCTCGGGCCGCGTAGACTGCCCGCCATGCATCGAACCGTTCTGGCCATGTTGGCGCGGGCGGCCGAGGAGTATCGGGACCGGCCGTACGTATGGGGCAAGACCGAAGGCGGATGGGCATCGCTCACCTTCAACGAGTTCCGCAATACCGCCCGGACGCTTGCCGCCGGGTTTCGGTCCATCGGAATCGGCAACGGAGACAAGGTGTCAATCCTATGCGAAGGGCGACCGGAATGGGTGGTAGCCGAGTTTGCTACCCTTTTCGCCGGCGGGATCTCCGTTCCGCTTTCGATAAAGCTACAGCCCGACGATGTCCCGTTTCGGATCAATCACTCGGAAAGCACCATGGTCGTCTGCTCGGCCAATACCAGAGAGAAGCTGGGCTCGGTCCTTAAGAAGCTGAGCCGAAAGGTGAAGATCCTCTATGTAGATGCGGACGAAGAAGGTCTCGGCGTCCTCGAGCGGGAGCACGGCCTGAAGCGCGGCAAGCGGCTCTTTTCGTATCAAGGGCTTTTGGAGACGGGACGGGAGAAGTTGCCCGCGCTGGATGCCGAGCTCAGCGAGATCGAAAAGAACACAGGTGAGGAGGACGTCGTGACGATCTCCTACACCTCGGGAACCACCGGTAACCCCAAGGGCATCATGCTCACCCACAAGAACTACTACGTGAACGTGCAAGACTCGGTGAACATCTTCCAGGTTCCGTCGGCGCAGTACAGAACGCTTCTCATTCTGCCGTGTGACCATTCGTTTGCCCATACGGTGGGCCTCTATGCCGCGCTCCCTCGTGCGATTGAGATCTACTTCGTAGACGCGCGGGGCGGGGGGATGGCCACGATCCGGAATATCCCCATCAACCTCCGGGAGACCAACCCGGTGTTCCTGCTGACCGTGCCCGCGCTCAGCGGGAACTTCATGAAGAAGATCCAGGACGGCGTTGCTGCCAAAGGCGGGATTGCAAAGAAGCTCTTCGACATGGGCGTCCGCGCTGGGATGGCGCGCTTCGGGAACGTCCACGATCGTCCGCCGGTTCTCCGGCGCGCGCTCAACTTCATCCCTCACAAGCTCGCGGACCTCATCGTGTTCAGCAAGGTGCGCCAAACTTTCGGCTCCGACATCCAGTTCTGCGTTGGAGGCGGCGCGCTGCTCGACCGGAAGCAACAGGAGTTTTTCAAGGCGATCGGCGTTCCCATCTACCAAGGCTACGGTCTCACTGAGGCCGCGCCGGTCATATCGTCGAACACCCCGTTTGCCCACAAGATTGGTACCTCCGGCAAAGTTGCGTCGTCGGTGGAGTGCCACATCCTCCGGGAGGACGGCAGCGAGTGCCGGGTGGGCGAGACCGGGCAGATCGCCATCCGCGGCGAAAACGTGATGAAGGGCTACTTCAAGAATGAGAAGACCACCGCGGAGACCATCCGGAACGGCATGCTCCTGACCGGGGACCGGGGATACCTGGATGAGGATGGTTTTCTCTGCGTAGTGGGGCGCGAGAAGGCACTGCTCATCGCGCCGGATGGGGAGAAGTACTCGCCCGAGGAGATCGAGGAAGCGATCATGAACGGCTCGGAGCTCATCGAGCAGGCCCTGGTATACAACGATCACTGCGCCTACACCGGTGCGCTTCTCACGATCGACGAGGAGAAAGCGCGTTCCCGTATTGCCGAGCGCGGAATCACGACGGCGGATGAGTTTCTGGACGAGGTCAAGGCGGATCTCTACCGTTTCCAGGAGGATTCGGCTTACGCGCGCAGGTTCCCCTCCCAGTGGATACCTTCCACGTTCCAACTGCTCGACGGCCATTTCACCGAGGAGAACGGGATGATCAACTCTACGATGAAGGTGGTCCGCCCCAAGGTGCTGGAAGCGTACCAAGAGCGGCTGGAGGCGATGTACGCGGAAGACGGACAGAACCATCGGAACGAGGCGAACCGCCGGGTGGTACGGGCGCTCCTCTCACTGAAGTGAGAGGGCGCTTGAGAAAGCCTATGCGAGAGAGAAGATGCCTGAAACGGGACTGTACGGGAACGCGGTACGGGTCGAAGCCCGTGAAGCCGGACCCACTCAGTTCCGCCGGACGGAGAGCATGTATTTCCCATGGTCTCCGTCATTGGTGCCCCGGATTCTGAGGTAGTACACCGCGTCCGGGTTGGGCGTTATGCCCGGCATCTCGGTGGTGGAGATTGATACGTTCTCGCCTGGCCCGTAGCTTGCGGTGTACGAGGTTTCCTCGCCGTCCCGAACCTGTAGCAGAGTCACGTTGAGAATGAGGTGTGCGTGGTCGATGCGCACGGAAAACGGAGCGTTGTCGGTTGGACGGAACCGGAACCAGTCCTGGTCTCCTCCAATCCACTGGGATCCGTCTGCTATTGTCCAGATAATGTTGCCGTACACTTCCGCGATGGGGTGCGCCGCGCAGAAGGTTCCGAGATCGTAAGCATCCTCGCGGGTATCGTTTGGCTCGTAACGATCGGATTCATGTCGGTTCTTGATTTGCAGCGTGTATGAACCGGTGCCGCCGTGAGCCTGGCCGCCGTTCACGGGGGCCGGCGTCAGCATGACGTAGTACGTGCCGCCGGGGGTCGGGTACACGAAGCTTCGCTCGACGCCGGGCATACCGATTGAAAGTGCGTCCATCCGGTTTCCTGACGCGTCGAATAGCTCCATACGCAAGGCGAGTGTCTCGCTCAGGTCGGTCAATCGGAGGAATAGGCGATCCCAGACACCGTCCCTTGCGGTGGTGAAACGGAACCAGTCTTCTTCGTGTGGAGATAGGATGACTCCTGCGGCTGCTACCGTTCTACTCTCCTGATCTCCATGCGGAAGGAACGGGAGACTTCCCAGATCGTAAGCTGTTGCTTGGGAGTGATTGCCGGCGTAACTGTCGTTTGCGAAGAGGTTGCGGACACGGAATCGATACCGGCCGGTCGTGCCGCTGTGATGCGAGGCTACTCGCGCGTAGTAGCGGCCACCGGGGGTGATGTGGGAGTAGTCGACGCGTTCTCCGGGGCCGGCGGCACGTATGCTGCTGCCGACTCGCTCACCGGCATCGTCGAAAAGGGTAACCACAGGGGTAAGGGAGGAGGCAACGTTGGTTATCGATAGTTCGACCTGGTCCCACGCGCCGGCATTTGCGGTCTGGAATACGAACCAGTGAGCCTCGTCGGCAGCGCTGATCGTCCTAGTAACCCGAGTGTCAAGCTCGACCTGCTGTGCCGTTTCGCGAGTACTGCCGGTCGGCACATCGCCGGTGTCGCCGGGCCCGGAGCCCGTGGAACCGTCGGAGTCCTCCTGCGCATCGCCGGGGCCGAACAGAAGTCGACAGGAGATCCCGAGAGTAAGTGTCGCCACGAGGACCACTACCACCGCAGGGGCAAACAATCTGGATCGTCGAGTCATGACGGCCTCTCCCCCGGAAGCCCTTTCTCCGCCGGCGCCGGGTCCGATGTACGGGAATTGGGCTCACCGTCAGTCGTGAGATGGTTGCCTCAGAGCTGGAAGCACCGTACCGGCCACACCGTTTCTGATCTCTGATACGGCTCGGCTCCTTCGCGCACCTGAGGCGAAGCAACGAGACGAATATACTAATTGCAAGACCACAAGGATAGCAAATCGCTGCACAATACGTGTGCATGCTCGGAGTTGCATAGTCAAGCTGCTCGTGAGTAACAACAGGTCCCGGCACGATCACTATTGCAGACTCGTCGCCCATTTGGAAGTCGAACGCGTGGACGGTCCAGCGGAGGAGAGTAAGGGAACGGTCGATTGTTCCTCCTTCCGCGTCGTCGCATACTTTGGCAAGGTCTCCCTTGTCCTCGGCAGTTGGGGCGTACTCGGAATCGGGGGCGGGAAGACCCAGTCTTCGATCATGCCGGACAGGAGGCTATCGTCAACTACGAGTATGAGATCACCGCTCATGGCTCATGCTGTCGTCGTCGGTGCGGACGGTGAACTTGTCGGGTTTCGGCTGTTCGGCGTTGTGGAGCCTCTCGGCGGCGTCGATCACGGTCACCGTGTCTTCTTGGCCACTGTTCAGCTCGAGCTCGACAATGAGAATCTCCAGCGGCGAGAAGGACCGTGATCCCCGTTGTGCGCAGATAACGGATTCATCGGAGCGAGCCCGCGCGGCCGGTTCGCGTGTCCTCGGTCGTCTGGCAACCGTCGATGTGGGCCTTGACCGGAGGTCTTTGATGACGTAGCTTATGAGTGTACACGTAGCGCACAGGAGGCCGGGCCGTATGAATATTACGCTGTCGGCGAATGAAGAACTGATCGAACGGGCGCGAGCGTATGCCAGACGGCACGGCACTACGCTGAACAACCTGATCCGCGCGTACTTGGAACAGATCACAAACGAACTCGACCGGGACGCTGCAGCCGAAGAGTTTTCACAACTCTGCAAGGAGAATGCAGGGACACCGGACCGCACGTTTCGATTCAATCGGTCGGATGTATACGATCGGCATAGCTCCGTGAAGCAGATTTGACGTGTCGAAGTTCTTCATCGATACAAACGTTCTGATATATGCGAACGATCCACGAGATGAGTCGAAACAGACTCGAGCTATTCAGCTGATTGGGGATCTCGTTCGCTCCGGCGAGGGGGTTCTGTCGACACAGGTCCTTCAGGAATACGCACACGCAGCCATGAGCAAACTTGGCATGGCGGAAGAAATAGTACTTCGACAGATTCACCTGTTGGAGAAGCTCGAAGTGATCTGTCAGTCACCTTCGATGATTCGAAGGGCAGTGGAGATCCGAAAAACCTACGGGGTTCAGTTCTGGGATGCGTGTATTATCGCCAACGCCGAATCAGCGGAGTGTGATCTGATCTATTCTGAGGATTTCAATACCGGCCGGTACTACTCCGGTATCCGTGTTGTTAATCCGTTCGATGAGTGACGGAAACAGACGCCGTTGATTTCCGGAATTGATGCGGAGACCGGCGGGTCAACGTGGAAAGAGCCTTTCGATACCGGTCTTTTTCCTGTCGAAGCCCGCCGTGGTTGACGGGACAGTGTACGTGGGCTCGTCGGGCAACGATGTTCCGTGCCATTCAGGTCGACACCGATGGCCCTGAACCTTGGCCAATGCTTGGAGGAGCGTCGAGGATACCGAGGCACCCTAAGGTAGTGTCCGGCAAATGACTTGAAGGACATGAATATTCATGATGCGCTTTGAGCATGGGAAGACCGGTAGCAAAGGTAGAGGTTACAGAGGAAGAACGCGCCGAGGTGGCGCGAAGAGTGAAGGCCCCAACGACGTAAGCATTCGCCCCTCGCCTACTGTGCCGGCGCTCAGCGGGAACTTCATGAAGAAGATCCAGGACGGCGTTGCCGCAAAAGGCGGGATTGCAAAGAAGCTCTTCGACATGGGCGTCCGCGCCGGAATGGCGCGTTTCGGGAACGTCCACGATCGTCCGCCGGTTCTCCGGCGCGCGGTCAACTTCATTCCCCATAAGCTCGCGGACCTCATCGTGTTCAGCAAGGTGCGCCAAGCTTTCGGCTCCGACATCCAGTTCTGCGTTGGCGGCGGCGCGCTGCTCGACCGGAAGCAGCAGGAGTTTCTCAAGGCGATCGGCGTTCCCATCTACCAAGGCTACGGCCTCAGTGAGGCCGCGCCGGTCATATCGTCGAACACCCCGTTCGCCCATAGGATTGGTACCTCCGGCAAAGTTGCGCCGTCCGTGCAGTGCCACATTCTTCAGGAGGACGGCAGCGAATGCCGGATGAGCGAGACCGGGCAGCTTACGCGCGCAGGTTCCCCTCACAGTGGATACCTTCCACGTTCCAGGTACTGGACGGCCATTTCACCGAGGAGAACGGGATGATCAACTCTACGATGAAGGTGGTCCGCCCCGAGGTGCTGGAAGCGTACCAAGACCGACTGGAAGCGATGTACGCGGAAGACGGACATAACCATCGGAACGAGGCGAACCGCCGGGTGATTCGTTCGTTGCTGTGGCTGGAATACAGAAGCAAAGGGAACTCAGGACAGCGTGAGAGCTCGCGGACGGCTTCTTTGCGCCGTCAAGAGGGTCGCGACAGGGCGTAGCCCAAGTTTTGTACCGGCGGGGGAACTGGGGCGATCGGGGAACCTAAAGGGTAGCGGGCGGTCCAGCAATGGTCGGACCAGGAGGGAACGCTTTTGCTCCTGGTTCAGAGTCGGCCCGTTGGCTTTCGCCGCGGCCCAGTTGCCGGCGTATCTCGGGGCCCTGCGTGGAGCAACCCTCAGGCAGACTGTCAGGTCCAGCGGTTTCGCGCTCCATATTACTTCCCTAGACGACGGCGTTGCCGCTCAGGAAAAGCCCGCAGGGTGACCGAGGGCGAGTCCAGTCCCAGGGGTACTGTCCCGCCGCGGGTGCTTGTCTACAGCATCCATATGGACTAGTATTCCGCCCAGCCCTCCGGCTCTTCATCGTATTCCAGATGCCACACGGTATCGCCGATGACCGGTAGCTCTAATGCAAGCAGGTGTTCGTGCTCAAGGATGTCTTCCGGCTCAATGTCCCCGGGATCCTTTTCCCAAAATGAGACGATCGGCAACTGAACCAAGCCCCACGGTTGTTCCGGATCGAGCTTAGGGGAAAAGACGTACGGATCGTCTGCGATCTCATTCTCTTCGCGATCATATTCTTTGAGAGCCACGGTCGCTTGGCCGTTATCGAGATCGCGTGGGATGGTCATCACGCTCTCCTCGTCTATTTCCGTGCGGCGCGTAGTTACGGCTACGTACTCGTAATCGTCTGCTCCGGTGATCTCGACCTCCATTGTGCCGTCGATCGGGAGCTCGATGTCTTGAGAGCGATCCACTGTGGTTGACAACTTGGTGAGCCCACGGACTGGGGCAAGGTGTGGTTCCTCGTTGTCGTCAAACGTATACATCGGGCGTTCTGCATAGTCCTCGTGTTTTCCGAACCACAGATAGATGTCGAGCTCGGTCCCGCCTTCGAACTCGATTGTCGTGTCGAGCT
>PWGF01000279.1 GCA_003554375.1 Spirochaetaceae bacterium | reverse complement strand
TGTTGGGGGAAGTATCCCCCACGCTCCAGCCCGCGTGCCCTGCGGGCACCGGGGCGTGCTTTTCGGGCTCCGCTCACGCTCCGCCCGGCACGCCCCTCGCGGTCTTCCGCTTCCCCCACCAGAGGCGAAGCTCCACCAGCCTGCTCCCGGCCGAACCGCCCCGCCCTGTGTGGTGCCGCGTGCACCGCGCGCCGCCACAACACTCCATGCCTCACCCGCTCCGGGCGTTGCTCCGCGTACGCGCCGCGAACGCCCGGCCCGCAAACGCCCGGCCCGCAAACGCGCGGGTCGCGAACGCCCGCCAGCGAACGCCCGCGCGCCCCGGCGCGCTCACTCCCGTAGCACGGCGCGCAGGGCGCGCAGGGTCGGCGAATCGCACCGCCGGCCCGCCTTGGCCACTCCCGCCACTCCGGCCGGCTTCGTCGGTTCCGCCACGTCCGCGGTCACTCGACCAGCTTCAAGCGGCAGCCGGCCTCGCTAAGAGCCTGGCGATCGTCCTCGGTCAGCTTCTCCTCCAGCCCGTGGTCGCTCACGACCACGTCCACCTCCGACAGCGGCAACACCGAGACGAATCCTTTCCGCCCCCACTTGCTGCTGTCGGCAACGAGGACCGTCTGCTCGGACTGACGAGCCATGGCACGTACGATCTCCCCACCCTCCGGCAGATGCGCTGAGAGGCCGTGCTCCACGGAGAAGCCGTCCGTTCCGATGAAGGCGAGCCTCACGTAGAACGAGGCGAGCTGTTCGAGCGCCACCGGCCCGACAACGGACTCCGTCGCGGGCCGAAACTCACCGCCCACCACGGTGAGTCGCATAGCCGGATTCGCGCGGGCGTACGGCACCACGAGCATGGAGCTCGTCACGGCGGTCACCCTTCTGCCCAACAGATACGAGGCAACCAAAGCCGTGGTGGTCCCCGCTTCGATCATTATGGTGTCCCCGTCCTCCACCATCGAAGCCGCCTCTTGCGCGATGCTCCGCTTCTCCTCTTCCCGTGTCTGGACCCGGCGCATGATCTCCGGATGGACGGCCGGAATGGCGCCGCCCCAGGTCCGGATCAGAAGCCCTTTCTCCGCCAATCCGCTGAGAAGGTTCCGCGTGGTTACCTGGGACACCCCCAGAATCGAAGCGATCCCGGCAACGCTGCGGTCGGTGCCGTCGACAAGAAGCTGGAGAACTCGCTGTTCGCGTTCGTTTAGGTTATGAAGCATCTGTGTTTCGCTTTCGAATTCCTATCGCACCGCCTTCACTTTAGCGTGCTTTCTCGTTTTGGTCAAACCGTGATACGGTGCCCTCCATGGACTCGACTAGCTGGGACGCAGCCGCCCGGATGATCGCCCGGATCGTCCATAACCGTGAATGGGAGCAGCCGGAGATAACCGCTCGCGGACGCGAGCCCGCGACAGCCGGCCTCTACCCGTTTCCGACCGCGGCGGAAGCGCTCGCGGCGGCCGGAAACGGCGTCCCGGAGGGGACTCGGTGGGTTCGATCTCTCAACGGGGAGTGGGGGTTCGAGCTGCTCGAGCGCCCCGAGCATCTCGATCCGCGCCACGTCCTCCCGGAGGGGGCAGCTTCACGCCCTGGAGCCGGCGGTGAGGCGGGCACCAGGGCCGGTCAGGCCGCGCCGAGCGACAACGTGCCGGGCGGGGCGCCGGGCGGCGCGCCCCATCGTGACTCCGCGCATCCTCGGGACGGAGGGACGTACGGCCTGCCGCACCGGATCCGGGTCCCCGGCACCTGGACCCTTCAAGGTTTTGACCGCCCGCACTACACGAACGTGGATCTTCCGTTTCCGCACCTGCCGCCCCGCGTCCCGGAGGAGAATCCGACCGGCCTCTACCGGCGCACCTTCACGCTTCCCGACGAATGGGAAGGGCGCCGCACGATTCTCCACGTGGGCGGCGCCGAGAGTGTCTACTACGTCTTTGTGAACGGGTACGAGATCGGCTATGCGACCGACCCTCGCCTTCCTTCCGAGTTCGACCTTTCGGCATACGTGACCGGCGGCATGAACACGCTCGCGCTCGTCGTCATCCGGTGGTCCGCTTCCACCTTCATCGAGGATCAGGACCACTGGTGGATGCCGGGCATACATCGCGATGTCCTGCTCAAATCCCGAAGCTCACCGTCGCTCGAGGATGTGTCGGTCGTCGCAAGTCCGCTCGGGGAGAGCGCACCTTCCGCCGGGGGCGCGGCGCGCGGCGCCGGCACCGCCGGCGGTGCCGGGGCTCCCGGCGCTGACAGCGCTGCCGGCGGTGCCGGTGCTGCCCACGGTACGGGCGCTGACAGCGCTGCCGGCAGTGCAGGGGCTGCCTGGGCTGCCGGCAGCACCCGCGCTGACGACCCTGCCGGCGGTGGCGACGCTGCCGGCGCTCCCGGGTCTGCCGAGGCTCACACCCCTGCCGGCGCTGCAGCGGCTACCCGGGCTGCCGGCGCTCGCGGCGGAAACGCTCACGCCCGTGTCGCCGGCCGCGTCACCGTCGACGCGCGGGTAGCTCCCGGAGCGGGCCGGGCAAACCCAGGGGGCACTCTGCCGGAAGGGTGTCGAGTCACCGCCCGCCTGTACCGCGCAGGGGAGGCCGACCCGAGTCGGGAGCTGCCGGGGGTGGAGATCGAGTCGGCGGGAGTGCCGTCCGGAGGGGATCAGGATGGAACGGGGCAAGCCTCCTCTTCGGCGGCAACCGGTCGGGACTTCCGTTCGACGGCAGGCCCGCCCCCCTCGCCGGCAACGGGTCAGGCCTCCTCTTCGGCGCAGGACGCGGCTCCGGACGGGACGGATGCGACGGGCGAGACGAACGGGACGGACGCCTCGCACTCCTCACGCTCTTCCGGGGCTCCGGAGACCGGCGCGCCGCCGGGCGTGAGACTCGAACCGTCCTTCCGTGAAGGATCCCACCACGGCCGGCTACGGCTTAGGTGTCACCAAGTGGAGCTCTGGTCGCCCGAGCACCCGGCACTCTATACGGTCCTTCTTACGCTCTGGGTAGGGGAGGAAGCCGTAGAGCACGTTGCAGTGCGCACGGGGTTCCGATCGATCCGAATCGCCGACCGCCAGCTCCTTTTGAACGAGCGCCCGGTGCTCATCCGCGGCGTGAACCGGCACGAGCACCACGACCGGCTCGGTAAGACGGTTACTCGCCAGAGCATGCTCGACGATATTCGCCTGCTCAAACAGTTCAACTTCAACGCCGTCCGCAACGCCCACTATCCCAACGACGCCCGGTGGTACGAGCTCTGCGACGAGTACGGCATACTGGTAATGGATGAGGCCAATATCGAGGGGCATTACTACTACGATCAGCTGTGCCGCGACGAGCGGTATCAGGCGGCGTTTCTCAGCCGGGTTAGCCGTATGGTGGTCCGGAGCCGCAACCACCCGTGTATATTCGCATGGTCGCTCGGGAACGAAAGCGGATACGGGCAGAACCACGACGCCGCGGCCGCTTGGGTTCGCCGGGTCGATCCGACGCGGGTCCTCCAAGGGGAAGGAGCGATGCACCCCGAATGGGGACAAGCCGGCCGTGTCTGGTCCCGCGGACACGCCGTAACGGACCTCATCTGTCCGATGTATCCCGAGCTCGAGGATGTCGAGCGATGGGCTCGCACCAACGACGACCACCGGCCCTTGATCATGAGCGAGTACTCCCATGCCATGAACAACAGCAACGGGAGCCTCGCGGACTACTGGGCCCTCATCGACCAATACCATGGGCCGAACGGCGGCTTACAGGGCGGTTTCATCTGGGATTGGGTCGACCAAGGTCTTCTGAAACAAGACGATGCCGGTCGCGACTATTGGGCGTACGGAGGTGACTTCGGCGACGAGCCGAACGACGCAGCCTTCTGTATCAACGGGCTGGTATGGCCGGACCGCACCCCGCATCCGGCGATGTGGGAGTTCAAGAAGGTGGCTCAGCCGCTCCGTTTCCGCTGCCTCGATGTGGCGACTGGACGAATCGAGTTGGAGAATCGCCAGGATTTCTCCGATACCGGCTGGTTGGAGTTCCGGTGGAGCGTGGCGGTGGACGGGGAGACCACTCAGGACGGGGTCCTCGACGCTCTGCACATTGCGGCCGGTGAGTCCACCGAGCTACGGCTGCCGCTGGAACCGCCCCCTCTTGCGGCAGGCCAAGAGGCCACACTGACCATTTCGGCGCGTTCGCGCACGGAGCACGGCGTACCGGCGCGGCGTCTCGGAGTGGGCGCGAACAGCCGGGACGTCTCGGGCCCCGACCTCCCGGCAATGATCCCGGAGGGACACGAAGTTGCGTGGGAACAGTGGGTCCTACCCCACCGTGCCGTGGGAGGGGCCGGCGCGTCCAGGACGTCGGCAGACCCGACGGCACGCCCGGCGGCCGCGCCGGCGACGTCAGCGGGCGCACCGTCAAAACCGGCGGCCGCGTCCACCACGTCGGAAGCGGCGGCCGGGAGCCCCGGGGCCTCGTCCGCACGCTCGGCGGCCGCGCCGCCGAACCGGGCAGACGCGCACGCAAGCCCGGCGGGCTCGCCCGCCGGCACGGCAGGGGAGCAAAGCGCTGCCTCCGACAGCGGCGCACGGGTGCTTTCCCACACGAACGAGCGTGGAGCCGCCGTCGAGCATCCGCTCGGGACGTTCGTCTTCAAGGACGGGGTGCTTTCCGAATGGCACCGCGGTGGCACGCAGATTATGAAGGCGCCGTTGGTACCGAACCTCTGGCGAGCACCCACGGACAACGACGGAGTGAAACTGCGAAGACGCAACCGAGACTGGAGGCTCCGCGCTTGGCTGGAAACAGGGCTCCACAGCCTTCAGGTGCGCTGCGATCGCTTCGAATGCCGGCCGGCTGGAAGCGAGCACACCGAGCGTCCGCCCTCCCCGGCGGCCTGTCCGCCGGAGACGTCAGAGGCGGCCTTCCCCCCTGAAGAACCGGGATCCGCCGAGGCGCCGGCAGCAGTCGGAAGATACACGGTACTGGGCACCGACGGTGAGGTAGCTATCTTCACGGTGCAGTATCGGTTCCTTGGAGATGGGACCGTGCGCATCCACGTTCACGCTCACGTAACCGATCTGGTTCCCGAGCTCCCGCGTCTGGGCCTTGTAACCGAGCTCATCAGGGAGTACGACCACGTGACGTGGTACGGCCGCGGGCCCCACGAGTGCTACCGCGACCGGAAAGCCGGGGCCCCACTCGGCCGCTACCGCGCAAGCGTCGCCGCCCGCTACGTGCCGTACATCGTACCGCAGGAAAACGGAAACTCATGCGACGTACGGTGGTTCGAGCTCGAACCCGGCCGCCTTGCCCATCGATCCGGCGCCTCGCAGCCGGCCCCGATCCGGTTCGAGTTTCCTGAGCCGATGGAGTTCTCGGCCGCGCATCACCGCGACGACGATCTGTTTCAGGCGCTGCACACGTGTGATGTCCCGGAACGAGACATCACGGTCGTCTCACTCGACTACCGGCAGAGAGGCTTGGGAACCCACAGCGCCGGCCCGGACACGCTCGAGCAGTACCGGATTCGCCCCGGCCAGTACCGGTTCTCGATCGTTATCGCAGATGGGCGGGGAGCCCCCGGAGGTGACTCGAAAAGCTAACGCTCACCGCCGAGCGCGGAGTCGAGAACCCCCAGCATGTGAGATAGCTTTGCCACGGTGAAGCGATTTCGAACATAGTGCCCGTAGCGAACCGCCCGGGCGGCCTGCTCTGCATCGATGCCGATTTGCTCCGGAGTCGTCGGAGCGCCGGCCTGCTCCAGAAGCTCGACTACGCGACGGCGCGAAGGAACCGTCGAGGCAACATCCTGCACCGCATCCCAACGGCGCACTACTGTCTCAGCAATCCGGCGCTGGTCCTCCGCGCTGAGGTCCAGGTATGGCCGGTGGGCCGCTATGACGACGCCGCTTGCCTCCCCGTACGCATCCCGAATCTCCTGCTCTTGCTGCGCTCGGTCGAGTGGGAGCCGCCCGGCCAGGAGCGATTCCGCCTCCGCTGCGTCTATCGAGCGAACGCGCTCGTACAGCCCGGCCGTAAGCACCGTTCCGACTGCTACCTGCGCGCCGTGGAGCGCCGCTGGACGCCCCTCCCGTATCGCCGCCATGTCCCAGAAATGCGATATGTGGTGCTCGCCACCGGAAGCCGGGTGCGATGCGCCGAAGCCGGCCATCGCCTCCCCGGTCTTAGCGAGAGCTCGGAAAAGCTCTTCAACAGCTTCCGGGCTCCCCTTGCCGATCGCCTCTGCCCTGAAGATGCAGCGGGAAACCGCCGTTGCCGTCTCTTGCGCAATCGTCTCATCGAACGGCTCATCCCGCACCGCTCTGCCCAGACGCCAGTCCCCCAAGCAGGTCAGCTTCCCTACTACATCGCCGAATCCGGCAGCCGTGAGCGCAAACGGAGCGTTCGCAAGGACCTCACGGTCGGCGAAAATCGCAGCCGGCGGCCGGCACGGATACGTCTCCTTGAGCCCTTCGATAATGAGGGGGGCGCCCGCCGAGGTATAGCCGTCTACCGACGCGGCCGTAGGTACGGAGACAAACGGTACGCCCAGCCGATGGCTCGTGTACCGCGTGATGTCGTGGAGGGTCCCTGCCCCCACCGCAACAAAGAGGCCGACGTCCTCCGGAGTTCGCACGAGAAGGCGAGCCAACGAGCATTCGTCGGGATGGATCACGTCCCCGCTCAGGACGACCGGGCTCACGGAACATCCCGCCCCCTCGAGAGCGCGCCCGGCAGCCCGCCCGGCCGCCTCGAACGTGCGGCTATCCGCCACCAGCACGACCTCCCGGCCCGCCGAGCTGTCCCGGCAGAACACCGCGAGCTTCTCCAGGGCTTCATCGCCCACGTAGAAAGAATAGCGGCGTTGTTCTCCGGCGTCTTCCATGGTGCCTCCGCAGTGTGGATAGGAGCATAATCCGTGGGGAGCCGCGGGCCCGCCTAACCCAGGCTCGGGATGTACCGATTCAGGATCCAGGTCATCTGTGCGACCTCGTCGTTGTCCAGCTCGATGCTTCCGGCGCCGGCGTTCTCCGCGGCCTGTTCGGCGTTTCGCATGGCACAGTGGTCTAGCGCGGCGTGCACCGCCTCCATCGACTGCTTCTCGTCGGTTCCGCCCCACATCCAACCACCCATGGCAAACGCGCCAAGCGCCACCACCGACGCCTCGATTCCCGATTTTCCGAGTTTTCTGTATTCCATAGCCCTTCTCCCGTGGATGGCAAGCATATCCGTTCAGAGCGCTCAACACAACGGCGAAGAGTTTTGACGGCCCTCCTCAACGAGGGCCCACCTGGGGAACAGGGGGCCGCGGGTCAGCTCGGGAGTGTGTTCAGAAATACCGTTGGGTCCATGATGAAGGAAGGTTCGCGTGGGTAGTCACCCACATTTCGCGTGACAAGATAGTCGACATGCGCCCCACGTGCCACGGCATACTGCACGTAGTCTTCGATATCCTTCAGATCCGACGCACACGCAGCGTCTATGTGCTCGGCACTGACCGGCAGCAACTGAACGAGGGTTCGCAGTTGCCGCGCCAAAGACCGAGCCGTGGAACGGTCGGTCGCCGTGGCGGCGATATAGTGTACGTTCATGAAGGATAGCGTTGAGGTGAGCAGCGAAAGCCTGCCTCGCTCTCCCAGTGAGAAGATCGCACCGGCCGGCTCGGCAAAGCGTTCTCTCTTGAGCAGGAAATCGAGGATCACGTCCGAGTCAAGAAAGACGCTAATCATGCAGGTACTTGTCACGGAGATGGCGTTGCTTGGCCTCGTCGGTGTTCACGTCACCCAGGTGCGCCAGTGCACCGTAGAGGGATCGCGTGGTTGGGGGCCACGAAGCGGGATCTGTAGAGATATCCTGAGTCTCTTCCGCAGTAAGATTCTTGAGGTACGATTCCACCAACGATGATACGGAAGTTCCGTGAGCCGACGCGTACGATTTCGCGCGTCGAACAACTGACGGATCGACAACAAGGGTAAGCTTAGACTGCTTCGTACTCACACGTGTAGTATACCTACAATTGGCACGTGCGTAAAGCCGGAGCGAACAGTGGGCTTCATTTAAATCGAGCGCGCGTTGTCGGTGGGGCGGCAGCACTACGTGGGTGCGGGATCGCTCGGCCTGGGCGGCCGGGCGCGGGCGCGCGCGAGCACACGCTCGGCTTCGAAGAGCCGGAGCCGGTGATGCGACGGTTTGCTGACATGGGGCGCGGGCGCCGACGGCCGGCCGGGGCCGCCATTACTCCGGTGGCTCGCATTCAATACGTCCGTCGACATGCGCACAACCACCGGGCGCGTGATATATCCGCCTCACTCCCCCGCGGTGACGACCCCTTCGTCATAGCGCGCGATGATACGTTGCCCGGGCTCTCGTACAACGAGGTACTCATCTTCGTCCCATTCGCCGTTGACCAGACCCTGGATGAGCCGCATATTTCCGCACACCTTTTCGAAGTCCCAGTTGCGCTCGCGTGCCTGTTCACGCGCTTTCTGCTCGAAGCGGTCGTCGGGCTCGACACCCATCTCGATAAAGGTGAACTGGTGGTAGGACTTATGGGTCGCTTCGATAAGAGTCTCGAAGAGATACTGGGCGTTGTCCTCGCCGTACTTCTGGACCAGTTCGTCGTAGGTCATATGGAGGCCATGGACATGGCCGATTGCAAACTGCTTCAACTCCTCATCGGTCTCTCCACGCTCAATCCAGCCGCTTGTCTTGAAATATACTCCCCGGTTCTCCCGGAAATAGTCCATGTAGCGTTTGTGTGAGCCGAGAAAGAGGGTAATGCAGTCGTGTGCCCGTGGAAGTACGAGGGGTACATCGCCGGCGCGAACCCCGTGCAGCCCATTATTGCACAGCCCGTAGCCGAGGAGAATCGCGTCATACGTTTTCGCCGGAGTCGAATCGATCCGCTCTTGGAGCCGCGTCCGCATCTGATCGGTGGGCAGGTCATGGAGCCCCTTGGGGAGAAACTCCACATCCACCCGGTGCGGCGAGCGCGCTACCGCGGCGCACATCTCCCGGTACATAACCTCACAGCTTATCAGCTTTAGAACCATCTGATCCTCGACCGGACGCTCCCCATCTGCCTGAGTTTCTCCTGCTTCACACAAGCCTTCTCCGCTCCCGCTCTCTATGAGTTACGACATCCGCTCCGGCAATACCAGCCGTTCCTGCCGGGGGTTTCGACCGGTGCAGCGTTCGACGGACAGTACCGGATCGACCAGCCGACAGTATAGAACGCAGCACCGTCTTTCAGAAAGCGTCCGTGATGCAGTGGATCGGTGCTACGAGGACGCTGGGCGTCGGAGCTGCATGGTCGCCGCGGGGGTACGAGGTGCCTCGGGACACCACGCCGGACGACCTCATGGCGCTGCCGGGTTTTGCCCGGGAGACGCGGCCGGCTTTTGAGCCGGTACTTTCGTGTATGGCCTGCAACCGCGTGAAGATCCTACCGCTGTTGCGTTGACCAGTTAAACCTGGGCATTATCAGAACAACCCGTGCTCGGTGATCTTTTTCGAGGCCCAGTTGGCAGACATCACGAGGATCACCGCGAGCCCCGAGCGGAAAAAGCTCACCGCGGTCGAGTACGAGAAGCGTAGCTGCTGCAAGCCGACACGGTAGATGTAGGTATCTATTGTCTCGGAGTGTGTGATATTCAGGTTGTTCTGCAGCGTCCAGATCTGCTCGAAACCGGTATTCATGAAGTTGGCGATGGTGAAGATCATGAGGATCACCGTCGTACCCATGATCGACGGCAGCGTTATGCTCCACACCCGCCGGAATCGCCCGGCGCCGTCGACGATCGCCGCCTCGTGAAGCTGCGGGTCCCCCCCGGACATCGCAGCCAGGTAGAGAATCGCGCCGAATCCGAAGCCTTTCACGGTCTGCGTGAGTACCGCAATCACCCAGAAGTACTGC
>PWGF01000364.1 GCA_003554375.1 Spirochaetaceae bacterium | reverse complement strand
TCCTGTCGCTTCATCGAATCGAAGAGCTCCGGCGGATGAGCCGGACCGACCGCCACCTCGACATCGGCGCGGCCACAAGCATTCGCGCGATCACTCGGGCAGGACCAAAGATGCTTCCCTCGATCCTCTCCGGCTGTCTTCCGGCGATCTGCCCTTTTACCTTGCGCGGCCTTGCCACGCTCGGCGGGAACATCTGCATTTGGGAAGTCAGCCGGACCGGAACCGCAGCGCTCAACGCCCTCGGCGCTTTGGTGGAGATCCGCCGCCCGGGGAAGGGACGATGGGTACCGATGCCTCGGTTCCGGTCGGCCGGCGGCCTATCTCTCGAGCGCGAGGAGGTAGTCACACGGATTCGAATACCCCTGGAGCCGCATGACGTGGGCGTGTTCGAGAGCCTGGGACCTAACCTGAGTTTCTGTGCTGCCGCGCGGCGCGAGAAAGGGAACATCGACGACATCCGGATCGTCCTGGGGACCGGAACTCCCTGGATCATCCGCGACCGCGAGCTGGAGGCCGAGCTCATCGGCAGGAAACTCCCGATGGGACCACGCGAGATCGAGACTACCGCAAATCGAATCGCTACAATGGCCCAGTCGGACCGGTTCCCGTTCAACCCCCTCGACATCTACCGCGCTCGGAGCGTCACAGCGCATTTCCTACGCGCTCTGGGCGAACCGTCGACGCGTTTCCTTCCCCGAACCTACGGGAAACGCAAGAACTCGCTTGCTCGCCGGGGGGGCCTCGATCTATAGTGCCCACAGATAGCCGATACATTTTCGGGGCTCCCCGGCGCCGGCGCTTCGGGGCTCGGCCGGTAATGCCGGAAACGGCAAGACTCGTTCAAGAGTCTCGTTCAGGAGTATAGGCGAGGATTCCGTGGATTCGTTCGTTCATCTGCACCTCCACACCGATTACAGCCTGCTCCGCGCCTCCGGAACGATCCCGGAGTACGCATCCCGTGCGTCGGAGCTGGGGATGAGCGCATTGGCGCTCAGCGACTACGGCAATCTCTTCGGCGCAGTCCGCTTCTACAACGAGTGCCGGGAAGCCGGCATAAAACCGATCATCGGAAGCGAGTTCTATCTGGCCGACGGCTCTCGCCACGAGCGTGAAGCCGATCGTCAAGGGCGCTATGCGCGGATCGTCCTCCTCGCCAAGAGCATGCGCGGCTACAAGAACCTGATGCTCCTATCCTCGGTTGGATACACCGAGGGATTCTACTACAAGCCGCGGATCGACGACGAAGCACTTGCCAAGCACAACGAGGACCTCGTGTGCTTGAGCGGCAGCCTGGCCGGCGACATTCCTCGTCTCATTATGGCCAACCGCCGGGAGGACGCGGTACGTCGTGCAGAGTGGTACCGAGAGATCTTTGGTCCCAAGGGATTCTACCTAGAGATCATGGACCACGGCATACCGGACGAGCGCACGGTCAATCGCGCACTCGTGGAAATCTCGGGCGAAACAGGCATCCCGCTCGTTGCCACGAACGACTGCCACTACGTACGCAAGGAAGACGCCAACGCGCACGACATCCTCATGTGTATCGGCAACGGGCGGAAAAAGCACGAGACCGCGCGCCCCCGGATGTTCAATGCGGAGTACTACCTCAAGAGCGGCGAGCAGATGGCCGAGCTGTTCACCGATCTGCCGGAGGAGAAGCGGCACGAAGCGCTCGCAAACACCGCCCGCATTGCCGAAGCGTGTAACACGGAGATCCCCCAACCCGGCCCCCTCCTCCCAATCTACGAAGTGCCCGAGGAGTTCGAAGGGCCGAACGCCTATCTGCGGCATCTCACCTACGAAGGTCTCAGAAGGCGCTATCCGGAGATCACCGAGGAGATCTCCTCGCGGGCCGACTACGAGCTCGAGACGATCATCGGGATGGACTACACCGGCTACTTCCTCATCGTGTGGGACTTCATCCGGTTTGCCAAAGACCGGAGCATTCCGGTCGGGCCCGGCCGCGGAAGCGGGGCGGGGAGTATTGTCGCCTACGCGCTCGAGATCACCGATATCGATCCGCTTGCCTACGGGCTTCTCTTCGAACGGTTCCTCAACCCGGACCGGGTCAACATGCCGGACTTCGATATCGATTTCTGCTACGAGCGGCGCGGCGAGGTGATCGAGTACGTGACCCGAAAGTACGGCAGCGACCGTGTGGGCCAGATCATCACCTTCGGGACTCTCAAGGCAAAGGCGGTGATCCGCGACGTGGCGCGCGTCTTGGATCTCTCGTTTGCGGAAGCGGACCGGATCGCCAAGTTGGTTCCGGGTGACGCAAAGAGCCTGGATGCCGCGTTGGAGGAGGAGCCGGAGCTTGCCGCCGTCCGGGACCAGGGCGGCGCCTACCGGGAGCTCATCGAGGTCAGCCGCAACCTGGAGGGACTCTGTCGCCATGCTTCTACCCACGCCGCGGGGATCGTGATCGGCAAGGAGAAGCTGACCGAGTATGTCCCGCTCTACCGGGATCCTCGCACGGAGAGCATCTCGACCCAGTATACGATGGACGAGATCGAGCCGTGCGGCCTGGTGAAGATGGATTTCCTGGGACTCAAGACCCTCACTCTTATCCGCAACTGCGAAGAGCTCATTCGGAGGCATACTCCGGACTTCGACATCGAGGAGATCTCGACCGACGACGCGGCCACGTTCCGGATGCTTGGCGAAGGCAAGAGCGCCTGCGTCTTCCAGTTCGAAAGCAGCGGCATGCAGGACATCCTTCGCCGGGCTTTGCCTAACAGCATCAACGATCTCATTGCTTTGAACTCGCTCTACCGTCCGGGGCCAATGGACAACATCCCGCAGTTCGTCGACTCCAAGCGCGGGCGAACCCCAATTCAGTATCCGCATCCGCTCCTCAAAGAAGTGCTGGAAGAGACATACGGGGTCATCGTCTACCAAGAGCAGGTCATGGAGATCGTCCGCATCATCGGCGGGTTCTCCCTGGGACAGGCGGACATTCTTCGCCGGGCGATGGGTAAGAAGAAGATCAAAGAGATGGAGCGCATGCGCCTCCAGTTCCTCGAAGGAGCAAGGGAGCGTGGGCTCCCCGAGGAGAAGGCAAACGAGATCTTCGAGCTCCTGCGACCGTTCGCCGGCTACGGATTCAACAAGAGCCACGCCGCAGCCTATTCCGTCGTGGCCTACAAGACGGCGTATCTCAAAGCCAACTATCCGGCCGAGTTCATGGCGGCCAACCTCACCAACGAAATATCAAACCCGGACAAGTTCGCCGAGTATCTTTCCGAAACGCGCCGGATGAAGATCCGGATCGAGCCGCCGGACGTCAACCGCAGCGGGAAGTACTTCACGGTCGTGGACGGGATCATCTACTACGGGCTACAGGGGATCAAGAACGTCGGAGGCGCTGCGGTGGACGCCATCCTTGCCGAACGCGACAGCGGTGGCCCCTACGAGAGTTTCACGGGCTTTCTGGACCGAGTCGATATGCGCACGGTCAACCGAAAGGTGATCGAGACCATGATCCAGGTAGGGGTTTTCGACTCGCTCGAACCGCGCCGCGCGACGCTTCTTGCGAATCTGGACCGGCTGATCGCCGACGTCTCAGCGCAGAAGAAGGGCCGGCAGGCCGGGCAGACATCGCTGTTCGACGGCACCGACGAGTTCGATCCGCTCGCGATCGAGCTGGAGGAAGTCGAGGAGTGGTCGACCGAGGAGCGACTCGCATACGAAAAAGAGATCCTCGGTTTCTACTGTTCCGGACACCCGCTCGACGAGTACCGCGACCGCTACCGCGCCTGCGCCACCGCTTCCCTCGAGCACGCCCTGGAAGCATCCGAAGAGCGAGAGCACGTGCTTGTAGGGCTCATCCACGGCGTCCGCACCGTTGTCACCAAGCGTGACACGCGAATGGCGTTCGCCATGCTGGAGGACTATACCGGAAGCATCGAGCTGGTAATCTTCGCTGAGCCACTGCAGGCCGCCGAGCATCTCCTTGCCGACGGGACCGTCGTCGGCATGGTCGGCTCAGTTGACCGGAGCCGCGGACGTACGCAGTTCGTCGTCAAAGAGATTCGCAGACCGGAGGAGTTGGAGGAGCTCGACCGGGGCGAGGTCCATATTCGCCTTGCTCCCGACGCGGTCCTTGACGAGGAGGAGCTTTGTACGTTGCGGGGGTCACTGAAGGACTTCGAAGGGAGCTGCCCGGTCTACCTCCACGTACCGCGCAACGGCGAGGACGAGATGCTGGTTCGTGCTTCGGGGCAGTTGACCGTATCCTCCAAAAGCGAGATCCTGAATCGTATACGCGAGTTACCGCAGGTAGCTGAGGCGTGGAAAAAAGATCCGGCCGGTGCAACGGATCGGCCGTAGCGAGAGGCCACAGCGGCCTTCGGAGGCAACACATGATCGTTCTGGACATAATCGCGACTATCCTCACCCTCTACTCGTTTCTAATCCTATTCCGGATCATTATGACCTGGTTGCCGGACCATTCGTTTGGACGCCCCCAGGAGCTCATCGGACGTGCCGTGGACCCGTATCTCGACGTTTTCAGACGAACGCGACTCCTGCGTATCGGGTACGTCGATGCATCGCCTGTTCTAGGGATCATCCTCTTGTATGTGGTCATCGACGTTCTCCGCTCGGTCTCCGTCACGGGCACGATCTCTTTGGGACTGGTGCTCGGGATGTTCGTACTCCGGGCGGGCAACGCGCTGGTATTCCTGCTGGGGATTCTCCTGCTCGTGACCGTGATACGCCTCGTCATGCTGCTCGCCAATGCGCGGGCCAACCGTTTCACCATGGTTCTGGACCAGCTCCTCCAGCCGATTGCCTACCGGGCCGCCATGCGACTGGCCGGTCACCGGTTCCGGACGTACACCCACGCGCTCGGCCTCACGGCCGCGCTCAATCTGGTAGCCGTGATAGGCGGGAGCTTCGTCGTGCGCGGGCTGGCGACGCTCCTACTCCAAATGCCGATCTAGGCGCCTGCAGGCCCTCTCTACCTCCGGGAGCCGTGGATCGTGTTCCTCTACGAGCTGACCACAACGGTTCAGAAGCTTCCCGGCGTCGGCCCCGCCGTGGCGCGCGACCTCCACAGTCTGGGAATTGCATGCGTGCGTGACTTGCTGCTTCACCTTCCGCGCACATACGAGGACCGGCGAACACACCGCCCCCTTGTGCGCTCGGGAAGCGGCGAACCGCCGGATCTCGGCGAAGGGGGGGAGCGCACGGTGAATACAACCGCGGAAGTCATCGCACACGACTTCGTCGGCCCACCTGGGCGGAGAACGCTCAAAGTCTACGTGCGCGACGAGAGCGGCCATGGGGCGCTCACGTGCTTCGGGCGGAACTTCCTTGCGGACAAGCTGCCGCCGGGAATGCGTATCAGGCTCTACGGGAAGTTCCGGTACCGCTACGGAGAGCTCCAGGCCGGCACGTTCGAGTTCGAGCCGGAAGAGCGCCCGCCGCGCGCGTTTGGCGCGTTTCTGGCAATCTATCCGTTGTCGGGAAACTTGACGCAGGGGAAGCTGCGCTCGCTTGTCGACCGGGCGCTAACCGAGGGGGGGCGCCACGTCGCAGACGAGATACCGGATTCCGTTCGAGAGCGCTATCGCCTTGCGTGTACTGCGCACGCGCTTGCCGGGGTGCATCGGCCCGAGAGCCTGGAGATGGCCGAGCAAGCCCGGCGCGCTCTGGCGTTTTCAGAGCTCTTCCTGCTCCAAATGAGCATCGTGCGTACCGCCCTCCGGCGACGCGCCGGGACTGGTCGGGCGAAACGCCTTCCACGCGAACGACGCGACCGGCTCGCCTCCTCTTTCCCCTTTTCGCTCACCCGGGACCAGCAACGAGTGCTCGAAGAGATCCACGAGGACCTGGAATCCGCTCGAGCGATGAGCCGACTGATACAGGGCGATATCGGCTCGGGGAAGACGCTCGTGGCCTTCCTTGCAAGCATTCCTGTTTGGGAAACGGGGGGACAGACGGTCTTCATGGCCCCGACCGAGCTCCTCGCACGGCAGCACGCGGAGAACGCAGCGCGCCTCCTCGAGCCGGTCGGTATGCAAGTCGGTCTTCTGACCGGAAGCATGGGACGAGCGGAACGGGAGACGCTCCGCGCCGCCGTGGAACACGGCGAAGTCGACTTTCTGGTAGGAACCCACGCCCTCTTCACGCCGGACCTCGGCTTTCGCAGGCTTGATCTCGCGATCATCGACGAGCAGCAGCGCTTCGGCGTGGACCAACGCGCCCGGCTCGTGGAGAAGAGCACAACGGCGAACCTTCTGGTCCTCACGGCAACGCCGATTCCCCGTACGCTGGCACTTACCCTGTTCGGGCATATGGATGTGAGCACCATCCATACCATGCCGCCGGGTCGAAAGCCGGTTCGCACCCATCTTGCTCGCGAAGGGAACGAGGAGAAAGTCTATCGGCGCGTCCGGCAAGAGCTCGAAGCCGGACGCCAGGCGTACTTCGTCTACCCCGCTATCGAGCATGGCACCGACAGCGACCTCAAGAGCGCAGAGGAAATGTACGAGCGCATTCGCGGCCGGCTCTTTTCGGAAGCGCGTGTCGGGCTGATCCATTCGCGCAGGCCCGAGGACGAGAAGCGAGCCACGATGGCGGCTTTCGTCGCGGGCGAGCTGGACATCCTGGTGGCAACAAGCGTTGTCGAAGTAGGCGTCGACGTTCCAAACGCCACGTGCATGGTCGTCGAGCACGCCGAACGGTTCGGCCTCTCGGCGCTTCACCAGCTTCGAGGGCGCGTAGGTCGGAGCGACCTCCAGAGTTATTGCTTTCTCATATACTCGGCCGAGCTCACTGAGGCGGGTAAGGCGCGGATGCGGGTCATGCACCAAGAGCATGACGGGTTTCGCATTGCCGAGGAGGATCTGAAGATTCGCGGCCCAGGGGATTTAGCCGGGAATGCCCAGTCCGGATATCTCCGTTTTGCCGCGGCCGACCTCTCGCGGGATATCGAGCTCATGCAGCGCGCCCGGTCTGAAGCGACACGGATCCTCGAAGCGGATCCGGAGCTGACCCGGGAGGAACACCACCAGACCGCCCGTGCCCTCGACGCCTACGAAGCGGCGATCGATGCGGGCCGTGAGGGAGCGGTATGAGAATCACCGGCGGACCTATGAAAGGGCGACGTCTCAAAATGCCACCAGGTAGAGTACGACCTACGATGGACCGCATGCGGGAGAGCATGTTCGCCATCCTTGGGCCCCTGGATAACCGGAGCTTCTTAGACCTGTTTGCCGGTTCCGGGGCGGTATCGCTCGAAGCCGCGAGCCGCGGTGCTTTCCGAGTGGTTGCGGTCGAGCGAAATCGCAAGACGGCTTCGGTCCTGCGAGAGAACGTTGAGACCATGGTCGCCCGAGTCGAGGTGCGTGTACGCCCCGTGGAACGCTTCATCCGCGATACGGAAGAGGTGTTCGATCTGATATACGTCGATCCGCCCTTCGCATATGGCCGGCACCAGACGCTCCTCCAAGAGATCGGTCGCGCCGGTATTTTGGCGGCCGAAGGAACGCTCCTAATTCATCATGAAGGTGCCGTTCTGGAAGCTCCCGCCGGATGGCGACATACAGATCATCGTGTGTACGGCGGTTCGCTCCTCGATTTCTTCATGCCGCTAGGCGCAGCCCCTGAATCGCCGCAGCCGGTGCGCTAAACTATCGGTGGGTTAAAATGCCGGTGCGTTAGCCACGGGACTCGCGCACGAGGCGTCGCTTTGCTATAGTACGTCACAATGCATCTTATGTGTCATCAGGCAAACTACCGGGCACTAAGGGAATCGAGGCGAGCGGGTCGGTCCGGACAGGAGCGGTGCCGATCCCCGAGAACAGGAACTCGAGATCCGGCCCAGTTGCTGAGTGGAAGGAAGCCGTGAAACCGAAACAACACACCCTCCTGAAACGACCGGCCGGGACGGAGGGCCTCCAGCCGGAGGATGCGGTTCGACACCGCGATATTCTCCATATACTGGAACGGCTGTTCGATCTCTGGGGATATCTTCCCATCCGCACCCCGATTGTGGACTTCGCCGACGTATATGCATCGCTTCTTGGGCGAGACGACTGGGAACGCGCATACCGGCTCATCGACCGGGAAGGAGACGTGTTGTTGCTACGCCCGGACGTTACCCTGTTTCTAGCCAAACAGATCGCAACGTTAACGCCCGATCTTCCGAGCCCGGCCAGACTCTACTACGCCGATACTATTATGCGTCACGAAGCGCCGGAGAGCATCTCCCGAAACGAGTACTTTCAGATCGGCTCGGAACTCATCGGCAGTGCGGACGCCGACGCGGATCTAGAGACGCTCGTGCTTCTGTTCCGGGTGTTGGACGCGGTACTGCCCGGGGCTGCGATGCTGCACGTAGGGACTCGAGCGCTCCCGGACGCATGGACGCAGGCATTCTCCGCTTCGAATGCAGCGGAGCTCGGCTCCGCAATTCGGCTGCGAGATCTCGACACCGTCCGGAATATGCTGGCACAGACGGAGATGGGACGGCGCGGCGCGGAGGCCCGGGCCCGGCTGGCAGGCTTTATCGGAACCCCGCGCGAGTTCGCGGAACTTCACCGCACCCTTGCCGAAGAGCTCGATCCGTGCGAGAACCGTGCGGTAAGCCACGCACACGACGCGGTAGAGACGGTGAATCGGGTCACGGAAGGAGAGCGCGCGGTGGTGGATTTCAGCGAGGTTGGCTCACGTGCATACTACACGGGGATCACGTTCCGCGCGTACGTCGAGGGGGCGGAGGCTGAGGTTGCCGCCGGCGGCCGGTACGACAAGCTTTACGGTAAGTTCGGACTCGACCGCCCGGCAGTAGGTTTCTCAGTGATGCTCCGACGGCTCGAAGCGCTCGCCTCGCGGGAAACGACGCAACAGCGGGCCCCCGGAACGGTCTCGGGTCCTTCGTTTGTGGAGCGAGTGACTCGGGCGGAAGAGCGGAGATCCCACGGAGAACGGGTTGTCCTATGAGTATGCCGTTGAGGATAGCGCTACCCAAAGGGCGCCTCCAGAAAGACGTGCTCGGCTTGTTTCAGCAAGCGGGTATGCCGCTAGAATTCGCTGACCGTAGCCTGATCGCGCACGATCCGACCGGACGTCTGGACGCCATGCTCGTGAAGAACAGCGACCTCCCGGTCTACGTTCACCACGGTATCGCGGGACTCGGGATCTGCGGAGAGGATACGCTCTACGAAAGCGGGTTCGAGTTCGTCCGTCTTATGCGCCTACCTTTCGGCAGCACCCGGATTTGCTTGGCCGAGCCGGAGACTCCCTCCGATCAAGCGCCTGCACGCTCCGGCGGATTCACCGTGGCAACCACGCTCGTCCGTTTCACCCGCGACTACTACCACGCACGCGGTATTCCCGTGAACGTAATCCGACTTTCGGGGTCGGTCGAGCTGGCACCGCGGCTTGGCCTGGCTCCCTACATCGTAGATCTGGTGGAGTCCGGGGCAACTCTTACGGCCAATAAGCTCCGTATCCTGGAGGATCTTGACACCGTCTCCGTCTTTTTGGTGGCAAATCCGGCATACTACAAGCTCAACTTCCGGCGGGTTGACGAGCTGTGCGGAATGCTGGCATCTCACGCAGCGCCGGAATTCGGTACCAAACACGCACGTTCGGAACAACAGAACAGGCACACGCCGAATCCGCGAAACGCAGAGCGTGAGGCAACCAGCACGAGCGCGGAGGGCTTGAACGCGGCGGAGGGCGCAAACGCGAAAGACACGCGAGCTTTGCATCCGAGCGCGGACACACGGCGGCGAACCGGCCGACCTCGCGGAACGCGGCACGCCAATCGGCAAGAAATGGAGAGACACAATGGGCAAACCGACACCTAGATCGGGCGATCACAACCGTACGGCCGCAGTCGAGCATCGGCGCACGACAGAAGAGACGGATGTAAGCGTCTCCGTGGACTTCGTTCGTACGGTCGC
>PWGF01000347.1 GCA_003554375.1 Spirochaetaceae bacterium | reverse complement strand
TCCACCCCTACGCGATACGAGCCGCTTGCCGCCTCGTCCGTTAGCCCTCCCGGACGAACGATCGTCCAATCCAGCCCACTTTGCCGGACGATCTCCTCCTGCCGCTCTTTGTCCTGCATCTGTTTTCTGAGCACCGTCTTCGCCACAAGCTTAAAGAAAAACGGCACTTGATCCGCGCTCTCCCCGACGCCCATCGAGGTCACCACAATCAACCTGCGCACCCCAAGCTTCTCCATCACCGGTACGATAATCGCCGTTCCCTTGCTACAAACCTCCGGCGGATTGCCTTTCGTCTTGCCCAGCGTCACGATTACCGCATCGCACCCGTCCACGGTCCGGAAGACCGCTCCGGGATCCAGTACATCCCCCTGTACTACCTGCACCCCGGGAATCTCGGGGATAGATGTCGACGAGCGAGCCAGCGCTTTCACGCCCCATTCTCGCTCCACAGCCTGCGGCAGAAGCCGCGCGCCGATCCCTCTGCTACCGCCGAATACTGCCAGTCTCATTCGCACCTCCAAAGCGCTTCACTCAGCTTCCGTCGCGCCGCGCGCAACCTGCTTTCCCGGCATCGTCTGCATGTCTTCCCCCAAAGTCCGGGCCACTCTCTGCAAGCCGGCCCGTGCTCTGGGCCCAACGACACCGCCTCTGCATGTCGCCACGCCATGCTCACCGCAGGGAAATGGCCCGGTTGATCCCTTCCCCGGAAGTCTCTACTATCCTTCCTAATTCCGCGCGCTTGTAGTCCGCTCCGGCGAGCGCCCGTACGGCCGCGCCGCAGGCGCCCCCAGGCAAGGCGGCCGCGTGCCGGTCCGGGTACGAACGCCCGAGCCCACCGGCGCCCCACGCAGCCGTCCGCGCTGGCGGCCTGGCCGTGCAAGCGCCGCCGATCACAACACTCTACACCGGAGGCGAGAGAAGCGGTCAATAAAACGCATTGTACTCAATTCAGGCGAACAGATCCCCATCGAGATGCACAAAGTCCGCACCGTCCGGAAGCTCGATCTCCCCTCCGTCGAGCGGCGGACTCAGGCCAGCCGGGAAGCCGGCAACAACACCTTCCTGCTCCGGAACGCCGACATCTTTCCGGACATGCTCACCGACAGCGGCGTGAATACTATGAGCGACCGCCGGCTCGCCGCCATGATGCAGGCCGACGACAGCTACGCCGGCTCCGGCACCTTCACCCGCCTCGAGCGCACCTGCGCCGAGATCTTCGGCACCCAGTACTCCCTCCGCCCACCAGGGCAGAGCGTGCGAGAATATCCTCTCCAAGCTCTTCGTCCGCCCCGGCCAGGTCGTCCCCATGAACTACCACTTCACCACGACCAAGGCCCATATCATCCTCAACGGCGGCGCAATCGAGGAAATCCCCGTCGACCAGGCGCTCCAGGTCGAAAGCGACCACCCCTTCAAAGGCAACATGGACATCGACAAGCTCCAAGCCACCATCCGCGCCCACAGCCCCCAGCATATCGCCTTCGTCCGCATGGAAGCCGGCGCCAACCTCATCGGCGGCCAGCCGCACTCGCTCCAGAACATGGAGGCCGTCCGCCGCGCCTGCGACGAGCACGGCCTCATGCTCGTATACGACGCCAGCCTCCTCGCCGACAACGTCCACCTCATCGCCGAGCGGGAAGAACGGTGCGCCGGCATGAGCCACCGCCAGATAACCCGCGCCCTCGCCGACCTCGAGCTCCTGCGCCTCGCCCTCCCCCGCCGCGTCTTCACGCTCTCGCAGATCAAGTACGTCGTCGACCGCCTCACTTGCCTCCACCAAAACCGCACGCTCGTCGAAGGCCTCCGCTTCGTCGAAGAGCCCGCCACCCTCCGCTTCTTCTTCGGCAAGCTCGAGCCCATCTCCGACTGGCAACCCCGCCTCGTGCCGGCACCCCCGCCTCGTCGAGCAATTCACCCGCGACTTCGGCGACTCCCAGTAGCCCCCGCCGCCGCAGGCACAGGCCGGCCCCCCGCGCACTGGCCACCCTTCCGCCCGCACAGCCTCCGGCCGCCCCCCGCTCGCGGTGTCCGAACACACCCGGGCGGGGCCAGGCCCCCTTCCGGACCGAGCATCGGGCATTGGGGGGGCGGGGCCGCACCACATACAACACCGCGCACTGGGCGTGCCCCCGCGCCGCGGCCGGCCGGCCCACGCCCCCCGAACCGCTCCGCTGCGCCCCCACACCCCGAGCGCGACCGCCCCCGCCGAACCGCCCGCGGCCCGGGGTCGCGTGCTCTGCTCCAAGTCCTCACCCGCGTTTCGCCGAAGCGGCCCGCGCCCACCACCCTCCGTCCCCGGGGCCGCGGGGTCTGTCCCCAGTGAGGTGACCGTCCCCAGTCAGGTGACCGCCGCATCCTCCGGCCCCGCGCCCCTGGGACCGCCGGCCGCCCGGAGAAACCACCACGCAATCCGCGAGCCCGTGCCCCGCGGAACCGCGGCCCGCCCCAACCCGAAGTCCGGCGCGCGGCCGGGCTCACTCCCGATCGCCCTGCGCGCCGGCCGCGGGCTCCGGGCTTTCCGCGACGCCCGCTCACGCAGGAGTCGTGCCTGCGTCGTCGCACACCCGTACCGGTCGCGCGGGGAAGCCCCGCCGGCACCGCCGGCCGAGTTTCGCCTCCTCCTTGGCTCCAAATCTCAAGGATCCAGCTCCCTTGCCCGGTACTAGAGGGTGGAGGTACTCATGCCACACGAACCACAGGAAGACGAACACGCCGCGGAAGGTGCACCGGCCGCCGAAAGCAACGCGGCGGACCAACCGCCGGGCTACGCAGAGCGACGCGGCACGGCTGGACGCGGCGATCGACGCCTTCGCCACGGCGGAGCGGAAGGCGGAGGTACTGAGCCGGCTCGCTCGGTGACCCTCAGACCAGGCCGTGTGCGCACGGGCCTCAGCCTGGCCCCGGCGCTCCATGCCGCATCTCCGCCGGAGACCAAAACCACGCTCCACACGATGGGTTTGCGCACGCGATCGTGCCCCACCGCCGGGTTCTCGGCACGCCGCTCCTTGCCCGGAACGCACTCGCCGCTCCTGATACCGGTAATCGCCGCCGCAACCAGAATGACCGCCGCAGGAGCCGGCCGAGACCATACCGGTCGACGTAGTACCGCACCACTGCGTCCAGGAAATCTCGCACGTTAGGGGAGGTTCCGGAGGCGTTACCGAGGGCCCCGCAATCTCAAGCCCGGAATACCGTTCGAAAACAACGCCTGGATAATCGTTGAAAATTGTAATGACTGCTTACAGTTTTCCATGCTAAGATAACGCGATGCTTCCACGACAGAATCACCGTAACCGAGTACTGACCGCGTTGAACAGGTCGAAAATTACGGCAATCTTCGGGCCCCGGCAGTGCGGCAAGACGACCCTGGCCAGGCAGATCATGGAGACGATCCCCGCCACCTACCTCGATCTCGAGTCCCCGCAAGATGCCGCGCGGCTACGGAACCCGGAGTTGTACCTCGGTGGTGTGACGGGCCTCGTGATTATCGATGAGATTCAGCGCATGCCGGAGTTGTTTCCTGTTCTGAGGGTCTTGGCCGACCAATCAGCGGACAATGGGCGATTTCTCATTCTCGGTAGCGCTTCGCCTGAACTCGTGCGAGATAGTTCCGAATCCCTTGCGGGGCGGATAGAGTTTGTCGATCTTCACGGCTTCGACTCAAATGAAACGGGGGACGATCGCCGGAAACAGTTGTGGCTTCGCGGGGGGTTCCCTCGGTCGTACCTTGCCGATACCGATCGAGACAGCAGTGCGTGGCGCGAGGGCTTCATCCGAACATTTCTCGAGCGGGATATCCCACAGTTGGGAATCGGCGTTCCGTCAACGACGCTGCGTCGATTCTGGACGATGCTCGCCCACAGCCATGGCCGGATCGTCAATCAGTCTGAGCTGGGTCGCTCCATGGGAGTTAGTCACAACACGATTCGATCCTACATCGACATCCTCTCGGCGACCTACATGATTCGTCCGTTGCAGCCATGGTTTACGAACACCAAGAAACGACAGGTGAAGTCTCCCAAGATCTACTTCTCCGATACCGGCATACTGCACCATCTTCTCGGTCTGGAAAGCTATGATTCGCTTCTGGCACATCCGGTGCTCGGGGCCTCATGGGAAGGCTTCGCTCTCGAGCAGATTCTGAGAATCAGACCCGAGATAACCCCGTACTTCTGGTCGCTGCACAGCGGGGCGGAGCTGGATCTCCTGTTCACCTTGGAAGGCAAGGCATACGGAGTAGAGTTCACGTACTCGGAAACTCCGCGAATGAGCAAATCGATCCATGCCGCGCTTGATGAACTGACTCTTCACCGAGTATTCCTGGTTCATCCCGGCGCCGCCCGTTTTCCCCTTCACCAGAAGGTTGAAGCCGTGCCGTTGCCCGAGTTCCTTCGGTATCTTCGTGTCGCCCCGTGAGGTGCTGTTCCAGGAAAATGCGTTCGCTCGTTGCAACGTGTTCCGTTCGGTAGCGTAGCGCCCAAGCTCGCCATACGAGTCGTTGGTCCGGCGCTGTGAGCGACCGACGCGCCAGGGATCCGGAGGGCCGAAGGGTCCCGGCCCTGCCGGGACCGAAGCGAAGCGGAGCCCGCAGGAGCCCGGTCGGCCCGAAGGGCCGAGGCGCCCAAATTCCGGAACTGGCTTGGACGGTGCTCGAAGTATTGCCGGCTGCGAGCCCCCCCAGTCTGGCCTCCCTGGGCTCTCTCAGGCACCCGCCCGCCCCAGCGGTTTTGGAACCGTTTCGCCGGCGGCCGGGCGCTACCGGACGCTACCGGACGAACTCCAGCCAGTTCTCCATGTCCACGGTGCGGAACGTCGCGTCCGGATAGGCCTGGAGAAATGAGTGGGGCGCGCGGGTGGACCTCCTCTGCAGCTTGAACTCATAGGCCCGAAGCTCCCCGTCCCCCTCCTCGACGGAGTCGATCTCCGAGCCGGTGTAGACGCGCCGGAGATAGGAGGCGCAATGGGATAGAGGGTATACGACCACGTTCTGCCGGTGAGCGCCTCCCTGGTTCCGCCGGCCAGGGAGAGGCTGGAAGAGCCGCTCACGAGAATCCGCGGGTCCGTTTGGCGCGAATTCGTCCACTGGACTCGATGAATTCGCGTGAATTCATCGGACGGCATAGGCCGGAACCTCACCACGGGCGTGAACGGGCTCCTACGCCCAGAGGGAGCCGGAAGCGAGCTCCAGCCGGCACCGGCGCGGCCTCCACGATAACGAGGTGCCGCGGCGGGACGCGCTTCGCGCCCTTCCGGGTCCCTGGCGCGGGGAAGAGCGCCGGCGGACATGCGGCGAGGCGCAAGCCTCCCGCGCGAATCCTCGGCGAGCTCGTAATCGACGCCGTTGGAGGATACCGGGTCCGGGGTGCCGCAGGCGGTGGGATCCCCCCCATGTCGAACACCGATCTTACCGCGCAAAGCGCTCGGTAATCCACGCCGTGACGAGATCCGGAAACGCCTCGTGCAGACCGGGACCGAGCATGGCGTACTCCTCCGGCGATCCCGTACGCGCCTCCCGGAACAGGTGGTTTGCCGTCTCCACGATCGCTACGGTAACGTCGCGGTTGCCGGCGCTCCGCACGCTTCTTCCAGCGCCGGACGATTCTGCGCAGCCTCCACCTGGGTGTCGAGCCCGCCGAACACAGCGAGCACCGGCACCGTGATCCGTTCCCAATCCGGACGCGGATCGTGCGAGATAAAGAACTGCATCCACGGAGTTTGCATCCCCGCGACTTGCGCGTCGGCTTGCTGTCGGGCCGGCTCGTCGGGGTCTCCGAGCGCTGCGGCCTGCTCACCCGGAAGGCCCGCGATCCGTTCGAGCGTGTCCGTACGCACGATTTCGTGCACCTTCTCCCATTCCCCTGCCTCCACGTAGCGCATCGCCTGCACCTGCCGCTCGCGCATGAGGGCGACCTCATCGGCCGGGAGACCGGAGGCCTCGGCGATCAGCTCGACCTGTCTGAGCACAACCTCCGAGTACGGCAGGGCCGTGCCGGCCATGGAAATGACGAAGCTCACGTCCGAGTTCCGCGCGGCGACCATGGCGGCGATCGCCGCGCCCTCGCTGTGACCGAGGAGCCCCACGCGCGAGGAGTCGATGTCCGGCTGCAATCGTGTCCCTCCAGAATTGCCGAGGAGCCCCACGCGCGAGGAGTCGATGTCCGGCTGCTCGTGCACGTAGCCAAGCGCCGCGGCGTTGACTTCTTGGCCGCTACCCGGCGCAGCGACGACAGAAACGTTCGCCTCCACTCCGTCGTGGCTGAACCGCGCATGCCCATCTTCCCGCGAGAGGCGCCACCCGCGAGGGGTCTGATCTCTGGGTAATCAACATAGCAAACTTGCTCCGTCCAGATAGTCTGCAAGAACGAAGCTTCCGGAGCTAGTCACATGAGAATGTCGAGCAGGTGCTTCCGGCCGGTAAGCGCGATCGCACGGCCCGGTTCGACGAGTCTCCGGCAGCCGACGGCCGCCGCGGGCTGGACATGTCCATGATTCCGCCTCACTATTGAACCATGTTGATGGTCAACATCCATGACGCGAAGGCGCATCTGTCGGAGTACCTGAAGCGGCTGGAGCATGAGGGCGAGATCGTTTTGTGCAAGCGCAACCAACCGGTAGCCGTGATACGGCCGCTCCCGGCCCCACGGGGCAGTCGAGCCGTCGGCCTGGAGCGTGAGCGACTGAAGGTACCGCAGGCGTTCTTTGAGCCGTTGCCGGACGAGCTGATCGAGTTGTACGAAGGTCGCGGCTCGTGAAGCTCCTACTGGACACGTGCGCCTCTCTGTGGATTGCTTCCGGCGATCCGGCGCTCTCGTCGGCCGGCCGGCGCCTCTTTCTGTCGGCTGAGGAAGTCTGGCTGAGCGCGGCATCGTGCCAAGAGATCGAAGTCAAGCATAGCCGCGGCAAGCTGGCGCTCCCCGAGTCCCGGCGCGTTACATTCCCCGCATCAGAGATGCTCACGCTGTTGCGCCGCTACCGGGGGACGAGACCGATGCGCTCCACCTTTCCACCCTACCGCTACTTCACAAAGACCCCTTCGACAAGACCCCTTCGACCGCCTCCTGATCAGTCAATCGATCTGCAAGGGGCTGGTCATCCTCACGCCCGATCCGCTTATTCAGGCCTATCCGGTGCGGTGGGAGTGGTGACGGCCTGTTGGCGTCGTGGCTCCGTTTCCATGAGGGCGGTCGCTACCAGATCGAGCACGAGACGAGTCGACTCCCGAGTCCCGGCGAACGCAAAGACCGCCTCATCTTCAGTATCCCGGCGACAGATGCGGCTACCTTGTACGGCAACACGTCGAGCAGCCGCCTTGCCGCTATCGGCTTCGTAGCCACCACCCAATTCGACGGCATCACGATCATCTTCTCGTGAAAGACAACCTACCCTTTTCCGGCAAGCCTCTTCTTCAAGAGCACTCTGGAGGCCCGGTTGGGGCCGAACTCGCCTCCCGCGGACACCGAGACGACGGCCGCAGGGGTTCCGCGCCCCTCCCGACTGCGAAACACCCAATCCACCACAGGCCTGGGAGGGTTGAACGCGTGGACGGGATAGCAGACGATCAAGAGATCGTCTCCGCCGTCACAGCCCTCATCGCGTCTCAGCTGGAGACCGAGTACACGCTCCACAAGATGGAGTTGCGCAAATGATCGTGCCTGACCTCAACCTCCTGCTCTACGCGATCAACGAGGAGGCACCGGCACACGAGGCGGCACGCATCTGGCGGCGCTGTGCGTGGAGCACGACGCGACGCTCTATAGCGCGGATAACGACTTCGCCCGCTTTGCCTCCCTCAAGTGGCGGAATCCACTGTAGCCCGCTTTCCGCTTGCCGACGGACCGGTTCTGCCGTACGATTCGCAACGGAAGCGAATTTGAGCGACCGGCGTGAGCTGATAGAGCGCATCCAGGATGAGCTGGGGCTACCTGAAATGGCAAGTGCGGCCAGAAAGCGCGCTGGAGCCACGGACGCCGCCCACCGTACCACGCGCATTTCTGTTTCGAATAGATAACAATTGTATTATCTTACAGATATGAATTACGAGGAGGTTGTTAAACTTGCAGGGGCGATGCCGTGCTTCGATCTGGCGTTCCTGGCCAGGCGTTTGATGACCGACGGGAAGCGATCCGTGTCCAACTCTCGCGCTGGATGAAGCAAGGCAAGGTGATCGGTCTCAGGCGCGGGATGTACACCCTATCCGAGACGTACCGGCGCACGCCCGTGATCCCGGCCATGCCGGCGAACGCGTTGTACCGCCCGTCCTACTTCAGCGGTTTGTGGGCGTTGGTCCACTATGACCTGATTCCGGAACGGTGGTCAGGTTCACCAGCGTAACTCCGCGCGTCCCGCGCCGCTTCGAGAATCCTTTCGGTGTCTTCGACTATCGCAATGTCAAGCAGGATTGCTTTTTTTTTCGGATGCAGGTCTACGAGTGTCGGTGACCGGCAGTTCCTGGTCGCCGAGCCGGAGAAAGCCTTGCTGGATCACTGGCATCTGACCGCGGGAGAGTGGACGCCGGAACGTCTGGATGAAATGCGGTACCAGCATGTTGCGCAGGTCGCAACGACGCACGTTCGTGGAGAGACCTGGTGCGGGAACGGTTGGCAATGGTCGATATGCAAGCGGTCCGCGACGATCTCGGCCCCTTCTTGGAACGACCGCACGACGCAGCCCTCTTGACCCGTGAGAATCTGGAGGGATTGCTCGGCGGTGAGTGAACCGCCAAACGAGTGGCACGATGCCGTCGATGCGGCGGCGGTGCTTGCTGCCGACGATCTGATGCGCACGCAATCGTGCCCAACCGCCGGCTCTCCCCACGCTTTGACGCCGCGCGAGCCGGTCCTACGCCCCGCGAGGTCGTCCTCCTCGTGGCTTATAGCGGCTCACAACGCCCGTGAGAGGCCACAAGCTCCTTTGGGCGCCTTCCCGGGCGGCCCGCAACACGGCCCCGGGGGCCTGTCCCGGTCGGATCTCCTCACCACCGTACGCCCCCGGACGACCGTCACCTGCGCCCGCCCGGGAACCGGGCCCCTCCAGGCTCCGGCGCGCTCTTTCGGGGCGCTGGTGCGTGCGCGCCGCCTAGGCTCCGCGGTTGCGGCGATGGCCCGCCTCACCGGCAAACGCGCGGAACAAGCCCCCTCCGCCCCGCGCACGCAATGCGCGCCCCGGCGCGCCTCCGGTCCCGCCGCGGCTCCTCAGCCGAAGCTGCCGCCGCCAAACACGGCGCCGCGGCGGGACGCGCTTCGCGCCCTTCCGGGTCCCTGGCGCGGGGAAGAATCGATGGCGCCGTCTATATCCTCTTCGAGCACAAGTCCCGCCCGGATAAGGATACCCTGATGCAGCTCTACCGCTATCTGGGGCTCATCCGGGAGGACGAGGAGCGTGACCGGAGGAAGGGAAAGGCCACACAAGACGCTACTGCGCAATCGGGGAGAGGCGAAGCGGCCGGGCGAACACGACGCTCCCGCCGGCCCCTTCCGCCGGGACGGTACACGCTCGTCGTACCGGTCATCTTCTACCACGGGCACAAGACGTGGAACGCACCGCGAAGCTTCACCGACCACTTCCGATACAAGCGCGAGCTGGTTCACGAGCGCGGTGTTGACGGCGCGTGATGGGGTAAACGGGGAGGATCGGGGCGTGCCTCGCCCGCCGACGGAACTCTCTGCTTGCGTCGCCGGTTTACCGCGAGCGCGAACGCGTGCCCCGCCCGCCGACGGAACTCTCCGGGGGATGCCTCCCGGCTCGGCTTGGCTCCTCGGTGCGCCGGCCCGGGCACCGGCCGGCGCCGCTCGGCCGATGCCGCCCGCGGCCGGGGCCTGATGGCGCCATGGCTCGCCGCGTGCATGGCCCGTCGGAGCCTGGCCGCCAGGCTGTACGCTGGGTAAGCTCTGCGCGCCGCTGCAGCCAAATGCGTGAAGGACGGGAGGGGCGCCCGCCGGAC
>PWGF01000203.1 GCA_003554375.1 Spirochaetaceae bacterium | reverse complement strand
TCGATTCTTTGTTATTGATCTTTTTGATAGCGTACAGCTTTTTATTTTGCCCTAGTTTGCGTCTAGTCGTTCGGTATTTTTTACGCATAAAACCAGCTTCTCTGCCATTATAGAATTGACGATTTATCTCGTTTCCATCTTCATCTTTGATGCTTGCTACTGCTAATTGCTTGATTCCTATGTCGATTCCCATGACATTATTTCCCGTTGGTTTATCTGAACCAGTAGAGACTGTTACTGCTACACACCATTACTACAACTAGTACTATTATAACAGATGCGATTTTATGATTTTTAATCCAATTTATCACTATTGATCACCATACTCTCTACTCAAGTGTAATTATCTTTTAACACTCTCTATACCACCCATACTAATATCATGAATGATATTCATTATATCATCAACAGTGTATATCGAAGAAGTTATAATCTCACCAGTATAAGCATCAACCATCTTTGCAGGTTCTCTTTTATGACGAAGTTCTACCCTCTCTTCTCCTTCACCTCTCTGAAATCTTCGTACGTTGATCAGTAATACATCCCTAGACTTATCTTCGTATGAATGACCTTTCTCGTCTAATAGCTCTTTCACTAAATCCATCATCGTATCATCTGCTGTTTCTTGTAACTTAGATTCTGCAATAATTTGCAAATTACCGTACTGTTTTTTCATCTCAATGAACACCTCCCCTCAAATATTATTACATACGATAATATATTTCTTCATATATCTATATTATCGACGATTAGATATAATACCTGCAACAAAAACCTTCAAGCAAGCATTACATACAAAAATATAATACACATCAAATTATTTATATTTCTCCACTAGTATAAACGATTTTATACCCCAAAACTCTCATAAAAATTTAAAATTTTTATAAAAAATTTTCTATATAAACATCTAAAATTTATATACCATAACAAATTATCCTGTTAATTCAACAATTACGTACGCTTCAATAACTAATTAATCCGAAACGCTACGGGTCCGCCTAATTCCACAGTTTCCATATCATAAGGAGCTAAGAAATGAGCAATACCATCAGACAATACAGCAGCCCTAGCTGCATCACGAGCATCAATACGAATAAAAGGTTGTTCAAACAGCTCTTCTTCTGTATAAGCTCCTAACTCATGCACAAAATAATCTACTGGGTCATCTAACAACCGATTTTCCACATATTCTCTATAAACATACTCATACAATTCTCTAATCTCATTCAAAAGTTCTTCTGCCTCACCATTTTCTTCGCCTTCTTCTTCCATCTCATCTATATACAATTCATAATCCCTAATTAAACCACGTAATTCACGATTACTATAGATTTGCTCTACAAAATCTTTAGCTCTATCTACAACTTCATCATCATCTAAATCACCTATAATAGCATCTGCTTCATCTATAGCAATCATACGAGCATCAGCAGGCATTACCTCCATATAATGCCTTAAAAAATCAGGATCAAACATCTCAGGCTCCATACCAATCAACTCTTCTAAATACTCTATAGCACCCTGCTCTGCCACCTCAATATCCTGAAAAACATCATACTCCTCTTGATTAAGCTCTACTTGGTAAGCACTACCTTGACGTATAAAATAAGTTTCCGAAATATCTTGAACAGTTACAGATTCACCGTCCTCAGCACCAAAATCTTCACCAATCCCTACATGATTATATAATTCCTCAATAGCTTTTACCATCCACTCTGGTAAATCTTCCTTCATTTCTCTTACTTCGTCACTATCATAAGTTACACGAGACAATATAAACACCTCCTAAATTAATCTGTATAACTCTTTACAATTCTAACGCTACAGCCCCACTTCTTAATTCTGTTACCAATTCCCCAAAGTGTTCTAAATAATGTTCTACTCCATCGGACATTACAGCATCTTCTGCAGCATCCTCTGCATCAATACCAATAAAATGTTGCATGAAAAGTTCTTCTTTCGAATAAACCCCTAACTCATCAACAAAATATCCCACAGGATCTTTTAACAATCTTTCTTCCACATATTCTGAATAAGCAAGCCCAAACAAATCCTGAATTTCTTCTGCTTTAGATTCCATTTCTTCTTCCAGCTCCCTAATCCTATCTTCATCATCCTCATCCCTATACTGAGCATCTAATTTATCATACTCATCAATCAAATTACTTAACTCGCTTTCATGAGGACTATCATGATCCCTAATAAATATCTCTGCCATCTCTACAGCCTCTTCAAGACCCATTTCATGTACGTATCTATCAGCCTCTTCTGAACCAATTATACGAGCATCAGTTGGAGTTACATACATATGACGCTGTAAAAACTCAGGTCTAAATATTTCAGGTTCTTCCTCAATCATACGCTTCAAATAATTTATAGCAACTTTCTCTGCCACGTCAAAATCCTTAAAAACATCATACTCATAGCTGGCAATCTCTAACCAATAAGCTTCGCCAGAACCAACTTCATACTTCTGATGGGCTTCTTCAACCGAAACAAGTTCACCTTCATCATCTTCTTCATCACCTAAAATTTCGCCCGTATGTTCATGGTATAACTCCTCTATAGCTTCTACAAACCATTCTGGAAATTCTTCTCGCATTTCTTCTACTTCATCACTATCATAAGTTACATAAGACAATACAAACACCTCCTAAAGATATAATCCATACCTACCAAATTCATAATAATAATCACTACATTATTTCAAAACTACCAAAATCTAAAACACTATTAACTATTATTGCATTCTTGTATTCGTTTTCATTCCAGCTATATTCTGCAAGCTTCAAAACAGTAGCGACATCGGCAACATCATAATCATCTTCTTTAAGCAAAAGAGTAATTTCAAGATCAAGAGCCATATGAGACTCCCTCTCATCAAAAACATAAATATCTTCAACTTCTGCTGGAAGATGAGCCCACTCAATAAGTTCGTCCTCAAAATGACTTAAAACAACAGCAGGATCAATCGACTTGGACGCAAAAACACCTCCTAATACAACAAATTAAATTTATTTTACAACTCCTCCTGCAATATCACCCACAACAAAATCAGGATCTTCTACATACTTCTTGTTTAGCAGAACAAACTTACTTCCACCTTTCTTAATAGTAATCATATAAGGAGGCATAGGAGGATCATTACGATCCACATCTACCGTATACCCTAGCCTTTTAAACTCATCCGTATCAATATCAGTTAATTTCCCTGCCCTATCCACTACGTTCTTAATTTCTTCAATATCCTCAGAAGTAAATCTTTCATGGATAGCACTATCATATAATTTTCGCATTATAACAACCCCCTATACCCCTATATTAACATAAACTATAACAACCACATTCACATGATATCAACCAAACTAGTAACAACATAAACATCAAAAGTAGCCCTACTATTCCAATCAAATGCAATGCTTAAAATAGCATCAGCTAACTCCTTCAAAGAAATATTATAGTCTAATATAATCTCTATAGTATATTGTTTCGACACAATACCACCTTTTATTTCATCAATCACATCGATAAATTCTACATCTGCTTTAAAATCAGTCCGATTATACATATTCATTTCAATATGTTCTACTATATCTTCTACTTCGGTCTCAGCAGACTGTACCTCAATCGTCATCCTAAATATATACGCTGACATTTACAAAACCTCCCTTACTAAAAATTAATATTCTACGCTCAAAACAATAAATGCTTCTTCAGGGTTATCAATATTCCACTCTTCTGCTAAAAACTTCATAAAGCCTCTCACTTCTTCCAATTCTAATTGCGGTTCAACAATAAACTCTAAAGTATATACGTAGTGATTATCCCTATGCCTACCGTCTCCTAACGCAACATGCTCTACACGTACATCAAACACAGAAGTAACATTATCCTCTACAAAATCCTCTAACCCTGATAATCCTACACTTCCATCTATAACTCCAACCGTCACTAAAAAATGATTTGCATATTCCATAACTCATCCATCCTTATTAATATTAATAAATTTAGCTTCAAAGTCTTACATCTTACATCTAACGTATTAAAATTCATCCAAAATTTCTCTTACCTTCCTACTCAACACACTTTCAAAACGTGATAAATCATCCCAGTATTCATCGTAAATCGGTAAAAGATCAGAACTAGGAGCTACCCATTCGTTATCCCTACCAGCCCTATGATAAGGAGACTCCCAATTAATCAAACCATATACCCACACACTATGATATTCACCATAATATTCATTTTCTCTGTTTTCTATATCATAGAACCAAATACCTAACTGGTACATAATAGAATCCTCCGTAAAATACTCATCTACATACATATCTAGCTCTTTCGCATATTTTTCATACCCTAGATCCATCAACCTATGATATCCAATATTATCTTCCCCTACAATATCTACAATATCTGGATTCTCTTCCATAAAACGTTCACGTGCCACTTCCCTATTAAACTCCTCCATACGCTCTATAGCCTCATCTGCTCTTGTAGAAGATGGATACAAACCTGTAAAAGTTATAAAACTCAAAGGTATAAAAGCAGTAGCATTCCAACCACCATCAGTAAATGGTATAAAACCTGGTGCATTCTCACCTTTTTGATACTCTACATCTAAAAAATACCCTAATTCTATTTCATCATGCATATCACCTGCATTGTCTTTCAACACATCCTCTATCACCCCACTAAGCTCAGGATACTCTTTTAACTTTCTTCTACCCATAACAAAACCCTCCCTCAAATTTACATAAAATATATTGCACTAGCATCTTCCACACCTGCTAGTTCTACATACTTCGCAAACCAACCACCAGCAGTATCAGCATCAAAACGACCTGCTAAATGTGCATCATCTATCTGATCAAGAATATCTTCATCCATATACGGAAGCATCCTTTCATAATCGTCCCAAGAAATACTTTTAGGATCAACATACTTCGCTTCACCGCTCCAAGGATTTCTTAAAAAAATATCATCCCGATCATAACTGGTACGTTCATCTAACCTCTTTCTAGAATCCACCTTCCCCCCAGAATCATATAAAAACATACTAAAAACCTCCTTATTAAAGATTAATATTAAATTTCCTTTATCTAAATTACATTAATCATTACAAACTAGAGCGACGGTATTCTAACAATAATGGTTCTATTTCTTTCAAAGAATTATATAGCTTTTCATGCAATTCTGTATATTCCGCTTCCTTCTTCCTAGTAAAAAGAAGCCCGTCCTCGATGGTTAATGGAGTCAATAATTCTTTCTCCATATATGATATAAATTCTCCAGCATAATCAAACATCCTATCAATCAAATCATGAATATTTCTGTCATCTATACTAGCCTTATCATCAAAAAAATCTTCAGCATATCTATAAAAATTATCAAAACACTCTTCCATATCTTTCACATCTCTTGCAGGAAACCACAAAGAACCATCATCTTGAGGAATAGCATAGTTTGCCTCATCTATAGTTATTATAAGATTCAATTCACGTAGTGCTTCTATCTGCTTCTATCATCTCGTAAAAAGAATACATGTAACCTGAAAAACTCATAATCTAACCTCCTTTATTAAGGTTTAAAAACATTTAAACATCCTCTGGTTCCCTAGTAAAAGTCACCTGAAAACCTGCTCTATGACTTTCATTAAAAGCTTTCACTATTCAAAGCCTACGTTCGTTTCAGGAGCATCCTCTACAACATACGTATCATATCCAATCCCTTGTGCAGTACGACCTACACCCTCAAACTCAACATAATCTAATTCATCTAATAATATATCCCTCAAAGCATCCAAAGCTTCTTTAGAATACGAAGCCACTTGAAAATAAATTTTTCTTCCTCTTGCCATAATTAAACCCTCCTTTAATTAAATTATAAAATTTAAGATTTATATACTCTTATATACCTTTTAAATCCCACCATATTTGGCATGACGCATAGCTCCTTCTAACTCCGCTAGTAACTTTTTATTATAACAACCTGATGCAACTTCAACCATCTCATCTGCAAACTCACGCTCCTGCTCCCGATCTTCAAAAAAAGGTTCATCTTCTATCATATCAATACCTAACTTAAAAGCATATGATATAGCGTCCATTACCATATCGGGATCCATAGGCAACCTTATGAAAAACTTATACCACGTATTAAACTCTTCTAATGCAAAAGCATCATCAAACATATCATAAAAAAGACGCTCAATTTCCTTTAAATCAACTTTATCACTTATTATAAACACCCTCTTCTTTAAACTTATACTGCCTATTTCAATATAAAAATATGATTAAGAAATAGTTTCGAAATACTTCTTAACATTTCTAACCTTATCTATCCGCAAATTTAATCCAGCATCATCTACTAACTCTTCTAAGTACATTATAATATCATGATTATTTACCTCATCAGGTATAGTCCCAGGTGTAGCTCTCGTTTCACCATATATATGAAACAATCCTTCTATCAGCACATAGTATAACCATTCTTCCTCTTTTACTAATTTAAAGTCGTCTACATCTATATAAATATCTAACCCAAATTCTCCCCTGCTAGTAACTATTTCTTCTATATCTTCAAGAACAAAATCTAGTAACTTATCTTCACTATAATGAATAGGAAGATCATTTTCGCCTAAAACATACTCAATTTCTAGTTCACCCTCCGCTTCCATTGAAAGTGACCACCATTTATGTCCCCTCATATATAATACACCCCCTAATTAAAATCACAAATCTAACTCTCTCACCGCTCCTGAAGGATGTTCTATATCTTCTAATTGCCATGCACCACAGTACTCACAAGAAGCGTCGCCAACATATTGTAAAAACACTACATAACCAATCTGACCACAATTCAAACATTTCATAGGCTCAAGAGTAAATTCCGCCAAAATAACGTCATATATAGTAAAATGGTCTCTCCTATCAATATTTTCTCCTGCAATCCCCCAATAATACTCCTTATCCATCATAGTTATTATTTGTCTTTCAATAACTTCTAACTCTACAACATTCTCAGCTTTATCCCAAAGTTCTCCACTTTCATAACCTAGTAACATATCGTGCAATGCATCTCTAGCTGTAGATACAGGTAGACCTTCAAATTTTATAACATAAAGGTCTCCCTCTACTTCATCATACTCTCCCCACGCTATACCAAAGAATTCCTCCCATCTTCTAGGTCCTTCATAAAGATCAACAGTTAACACAAAACCATCTATTCCATCCGTAACTAAAGCCACCATATCTACCTTACCATCTTCATCCATAGCCTTCTCTACCCTACGATCAACTGTAAAACTTTCAGAAGCTACACGATCACCCGTATTCTTACTAACATTCTTCAAACTATCATATAAACAACCCATAACTAAAATCCTCCTTTTTAAAATATACTTACTTACAAAATCTTATTTACCTTCATCCACTTCAGCTTCTACCCATACCCTACCATTCTCAGACAAATGTGGAGCATTAGGCTCAAAAGTTAAATGCCAGCCAGGTCTATAAGCATAACCTTTAGTAGGATAACTTTCAGCTTCCAACCAAACTCCTATAGGTATTACAGCTTTCCTATTTATAAACAAAGAACCTAAAGTTCAGTTCTTACGCATCCTCATCAACTTATAAGCTTTCATAATATCGCAACCTCTTTATCTTTTTTAATAATCCTGAATAAACATTTCAAAATCTTTTTTATTAGCCATAGTTATTAAACGAGGATAAATGCGTTTAACTTCATTGTAAAAACCACTAATATCTTCATTAGAAACGTCACCCTTCCACTTAAACTTCTCATAATCAGGAACATTCGAAGGACTAAACCCAACATCCTTATAATGTTCTACTCTATCTTCAAATAACCTGAAATCATTTACCCTCACGTCATAAGCCATATTATCTAATACAGATATAATCCATTCTATATCTTCCTTTATCATCATCAAGTTTATATGCCCCGTAAAAGAAAAAAGTTTACCGCCACCATATGGTGCCCTGACCTTAAACGTAATCTGCGGATTAAAATGCACCCACTCAAAAATTATCTTGGCACTACCACTACCTTCATACAATTTTTTCTTCGGTAAAGAATCATACAACACCATTGCCTATCCCTCCCGATTAAAACACTTTCTACTACACATCTTCTACTAGTATATACGCTTTTCCTTCTTATAAATATCTTAAAAAATTATTAAGAAATCTTAACAAAATAATTAATCTATAATTTCACGCCTCTCTAACCTTCTAATGTCAGTATCCTTTACCATTATTACATTCATAATAAAAAAGAATATGAGGGCTTTTATGCACAGAACTATAAGATTTACCCTTATACACCCAGTCATGTTTCTTCAAGTAACAACGTAATCTGTACAATTTATTTTTAACAACATTCCACATACGCAAACACCCCCTCATATTCAAATATCAATCATCCTCCAGGATCTCCACGCCATTCAGTATATCCAAGGTATTCATCCTTCAATGCAGAACAAAACTTCTTTGCTGACTCATCTCCAAAATGTGGTTCAAGCCTATCATAACATTCCCTCCAAAATCCTTCTACATCATCTTGATCTCTATCCGTCAACTCTCTAGCAAATGAAAGTAACGATTCCCGATCCCATCCTTCAGGGTAATCATCCCAACCCATATCATCCACAACATCTTCCGCAGTATCCTCATTCAAAACCTTCTTTAACTCATAAAGTTTTCTTCTCATTATAATCACCTACCTTAGTAGCCTAGTAGTCTACTATCTAAAATCCTCTCAATCATGAGCTAGAATGACCTATCAAGCCTATCAATAACGTTACGTAAAATCCTTAGTTCATCTGTACTAATATATCCTTCGTCCACTCCACTCTGAGTAATCATAGCATCAAGATAATCCTCTACCTCAGTTGATAAATATATCTTCTGGTCACGGGTTAGTCGCGGACCATCCTTCTCCTTGAATCTCTTGTATAAACTCCTAAGCATCTTATAATCTTCTGAGGATATGTAATCTCGATCTCTAAGAATATTAATTCTTACTTCCTTCACGTCCGAGCTCATTAAGATTCAACTCACTACTATTACAGTTATCGACATAGAAAGTATCCCTCTCTACCTCACTAACTTCACGTAACCCATACATCATCGCATCAATATTACCTCTTTGACTACTTTCCATACGATTAGTCATCTGATCAGTTACATCATGTAATAACCTTCGATAATCCTCAGTCTTATAAGTCTCAAGGTACTTGTCACACTTCTTACAGTAAACCTTTTTTTCGATAAAATAATGAATTTAACTTATGACCCTTATAGCAACTATAGTGATAATATCTAACTGGAATAATTCCTAGTAGGTTTTGATACTTAACTTTCACGTAGGCATAAGGATCATGAACATCATGAACAACGTTAAAACTTATTCCATGAGTACTTCCTGTAATCATACATAGTACCTCCTACTATAGATAGTCTTGTATCATACCTTTAAACATGAACCTAATTTCATCAACGTACTCCTTAATAGTTCTATCATCAAACACATTAGAATCATAACTTAAAGGATCTTTTGTGATATCATACATAACAAATGTGTTAGTTATATTCTCACTTAATCTATATACCGCACTATAGGTATTGATAGCCATACCTACGATCTCTCTGTACTTAATCGTACCATCCGAGTGATACTTCATTACACTATCCATACCTCTTTCACATATATCCATCAACATATGAGCATTATTTATAGCCTTAGTAGCCTCTACCTCCGCATCCTCATCCTCGTTAAATAAATCGATATAAATATTCCTACTATACTCATCAATAACGTCTTCCATAATACCTATTTCTTCAATAACATCTGCAAGATAGTCAACAGCTTCTGAAGCCAAACGATCCCGATCAACATTTGCTGGTAATGACATAACTCAAACCCCCTATTTTAAAAGTCACACTTATAAGTA
>PWGF01000421.1 GCA_003554375.1 Spirochaetaceae bacterium | reverse complement strand
GAGGCCGCCAACCAAGGGCCGCACACCGGGGCGGCGGGCTTGAGGCGGCCGCCTACTCGGCCGCTTTGCTCTTCGTACCTAACGCCTGCGTTACCCGGTCGATGATGATAGCCAGAATCACAACCGCGATACCAGCTGCGAAGCCCATACCGGCCTGCAACCGCTGAATAGCGCGGAGGACCTCACCTCCGAGGCCGCCGGCTCCGATCATTGCCGCGATAACGACCATCGAAAGGGCCAACATGATCGTCTGGTTGACGCCGGCCATAATCGTCGGGGTCGCCACAGGAATCTGGACTTTCGTTAGTTTCTGCATCGTCGTCGAGCCGAACGCATCTGACGCCTCGATCAGCTCACGGTCGATCTGCCGGATCCCTAACGCCGTCAAGCGGATAACCGGAGGTATGGAGAAGATGACCGTAGAGAACATTGCCGCCACGGTCCCTAATCCGAAGAACGGGATTGCCGGTATAAGATAGACAAAAGCCGGCATCGTCTGCATGAAGTCCAAAATCGGCTTGATAACCGTGTAGAACCTATTGTAGAGACCGCCAAGAAGGCCGATTGGGATTCCAATGGCGACAGCTACGAGTGTAGACAATAGCACCAAGACGACCGTAGACATCGTCGGTTCCCAGAGCCCTATGTTCCAAACGAGCAAGAGCCCAATGCCGGCTCCAATTCCCACTTTCTTCCCGGCTACCCACCACGCGGCGGCGATCACTACGAGAATCACTACCCATGGCGGCAACCACGTCAGGAAATCCACTGTGTCGCTCATGGCGGTCCGAACCACCGTAGCGATAGCACGGGTGACGCCGGCAAGAGCGTCGGTTAGCCAATCCAGTATCAGGTCAAAGAAATCTGCAAGCGGTATCTGTGGTATAAACGTTTCCACGCTACTCTCCTCCTCCGCCTTCGGCAAGGGCCGCGATCACGGAGCCCTTCACGATGACTCCCTTCAGGATATTGTCCGGACTGGTCACGGCCACAGGACCCGGCCAATCCTTAAAACGAGGGAGCACCTGGCGAACAGGCTCATCGGTTGGAACGGTTGCAACCTGTTCCGACTTGATGACCTCATCGAGCCACTTCTCTTCTTTCTTAGCCGCTTCCGCGGCGCGCTCGGCGGTAGCGTACCCTACAAGCTCGAAGTTCTGCCTCACTACGAAAATGCCGGAGTGTCCGGCCTCCTGCATCTTTCGGAGAGCGGTCCGCGGCCCATCCTTCACGAAAGCCACCGGCTGCGGCTTCACCATTACGTCTTCAGCGGTAAGAACCTTCGTGACGTCGACATTCGCAACGAAACGCTCGACATAGTCGTTTGCCGGCTGAGTCAGAATCTCCTCCGGAGTACCGATCTGCACGACCTCGCCGTCCTTCATCAGGACGATGCGGTCACCCATCTTCAACGCTTCGTCGAGATCGTGAGTGATAAAGAGGATTGTCTTCTGAACGCGACTCTCGAGCGCCAGAAGCTCATCCTGCATGTCCGTACGAATGAGCGGATCGAGCGCGCTGAAGGCCTCATCCAGAAGCATGACGTCGGGATCCACCGCAAGAGCGCGCGCAAGACCAACCCGCTGCTTCATCCCGCCGGAGAGATTCTTGGGAAGATACTCATCCCAGCCGGAAAGGCCGACCAACTTGAGAGCATTCTCGGCTTTCTCCCGCCGAGTATCCGGATCGACCCCCTGCACCTCAAGGCCGTACTCTACGTTACCCACCACGGTGCGGTGAGGGAAGAGAGCGAAGCTCTGGAATACCATGCCAAACTTCCTTCGGCGAAGCTCCCGAAGATCATCAAGGCTCAGGCTCGTCACGTCCGTCTCATCGACGTAGATCTTCCCTGCGGTCGGTTCCATGAGCCGGTTAACACAGCGGATGAGAGTGCTCTTTCCGCTCCCGGAGAGCCCCATGACAACGACGGTCTCCCCTTCGTAGATGTTGAAGGAGACTCGGGAACAGCCGACTACGAGCTTAGCCTGGGACAGGATCTCGTCCTTTGACATGCCGTTCTTGACCATGTCGATAGCACGGGTCGGGTTCTTCCCGAATACTTTGTACACATCCTCGATGCGAATCTTGACCTTCCGGCCATCCTCAGCCATCGAACCGCCTTTCTGGCTCTGTTCCGGCTTATCTTCAGCTTGTTCTAGCACACCAGACATCAAACCACCTTTCTGCCTTTGCTCCGGTTTCTGTCTCAGCTTGTAGCACGGGAGGCGGCGAAGCAGCGTCTATCCCCGTGCGTCGCGCTGACCTCGGCTTATCCTATTTGTTATGTAGACAGAGCGAAAGCAATACCACGAGGCCTGGGCCCAACGCCCAGCTTCGGGGATCTTAGTTCTTGCTACGAGGTTAAGGAATAGCCTTAGCGACGTCAAGTGGATAGCGAATTTTTCTGTGCGAAAGAGCCTCACAGGAGGCGGGCTTCCGTAGATAGCCGAGATGTGGTACAAGAAGCCTCCTATGACCGTCACGTGCCTTGATCTGGAGGGGGTCCTCGTACCGGAAATTTGGCCCGCTATCGCCGATGAAACGGGTATCGATGCTTTGCGTCTTACCACTCGGGATCTTTCGAACTATGACGAGCTCATGCAGCACCGCCTTGCCGTCCTGGCCAAGCACGAAATCGGCTTGTCGCGTATTCGCTCAGTGATTTCGTTGCTGAAACCGTTTGCCGGAGCCACGGATTTCCTGTGCTCACTCAAGCGGAAGACCGCGGTGATTATCCTGAGTGACACTTTCACGCAATTCGCGGACCCTCTCATGGAGAAACTCGACTACCCGGTTCTCCTCTGTAACGAGCTGTGCGTACAGAGCGATCGTATCGTCGACTATCGCCTGCGACAACCGGACGGGAAACGCGCGGCCGTGGAAGCTTTTCAGTCTCTCAATCTGAAAGTGCTTGCCGCCGGAGACAGTCACAACGATCTCACGATGCTGCGAGCGGCGGATGCCGGCATGCTGTTTCGAGCTCCGACAACCATCCGCGCGGCAAACAGCGACTTGCCTGCGTGTGAGGAGTATGCCGATCTTCTCGCGTGGGCGGAACAGAAGCAGAATGCCGCATGCCGTGTATCACCATAGCTACGCGAGCTGGAAGTGGCACACGTGCACGAACCCGCCTCCTCACGCCAACGATTTGAGCACGAATTGCCGGCGGGCAGACCGGAACTTGGCAAGAGCTTCAGGATAGGAGTCGTGCTCCGTGTAGGTCATGATCTCCTGCTCAAAGCGCTGTCCCGACGAGTCCTCGAACTCCATAATCGGTTGGCGAACCGCCGCCACGATCTCGGCGCCGCTTATGCCGCACTCCATTAGGTAACACGCAAAGCTGAGATCCGCGACAGACGCAGGACATGCGTTTCTGTCGAATAGGTAGTCGAAACCGTCCAAGATTTGCTCGAACGGGCCCTTCGAGTAGTGGAGGAGTCGGCTCAGGGGCGCGCTTGCGTTCATGTGTCCCTCGGCAATCAACGCTTCCCGCATCTGGTCCACCACCTCCACAAAGACGGCGTACGACGCACGACACCGGAAAACCATCACGGCAATGTCAGTATTCCGGTTGTTCTTATGGAGTAGCGCCGGAATGTCGTAGTTGACCACGAACACGTCATCGATCCGCTTAATCGTCTGACCGTGAACCGCCAGAACCTCAGACGCCGGAACCCAGATCTGGAAAAGCTCCTCCGGCGTGAGCCCCAGAACATGGAGCGCTTCGAACCCGCCCACCACACGAGCCTCATTGAGCGCTATCCCGTAATGCTCCTCGAACGCGTTCCGCATCCCCGGAGTGAACGCGCGGCCTGAATGGGTAGCGAAAAACAGCTTCGTTGAGTAGTGGGATTCGACTATATGGTTGCGAGCGATGAAGCTACCAGGCACGTTAGCCAAATAGACGAGCTTCAGGTCACGCTTGTAGACCGGAGACCGCTCGATAACCCTGAGAACCGCGCTCTCTACTTCGACTCCGTTGGTCTCCGGCCGCAGATACACGAAGACGTCCTGCTCGTCCGACCGGACAACCGGCCCCGGGTATGGCACCAGCACGCTGGGCCGGCGGCCGTTCTCGCCTTCCCGCTGTCGCACACCCTCTATTGTAGTACGCTCGCTGCCCCTTTACCAGCTGCAGCACGCTCCCTGTGCATTCGCCAACAGCGGCCGCAGCACGCCACAGCCGTGACAAGCGTGCTCCCCCGAACCGCCACGCGCACTCCGACCAACTACACGGGCAGAGCGGTCAGCCGCAGCTCCGCTGCCACGCACGGCACCTCAATCCCCCAGTTGACCAGCACCTGGGGGTGCACCTCTCCCAGCAAGCCGACCGTTCGGTCGCCAACCAGGACGTCCGCGCGGCGTCCGCGGATGAATCGCTCGTCGTCGTTTGCCGCAAGCGTGTGGTCCAGATTCAGATAGTACAGAAGGACCGCAATGTGGTCCCGAAGCGTGTTGAACGATGCCTCGGCATCAGCTACCAGGAATCCGAGCGTATCGTCGGTGCGCGTCCCATAGTTGAGCGAGCGGTCGACGCAGGCGGTCTTCCCCACCTCGAACATACGGTGCGGATACGCCGCGTTCGCCGAAACCGTCTCCGCGCCCAGAAGATGGGGCAGTATCGAGTTCCGCACAAGCTCGTAGTTCTCACTCATGGGGTTGGCGATCTGTACGATGCCCCGGCTCGGCGGATCGATCGGCTCTTGCCGGTCGACCGGTTCCGGTCGCATCCGTCCAATGTAGTCACGCCGGGATCCGAGGTAGCTGAAAACCATCTCCTGATACCCCAGGCCGACCATGATCAGCTTGACGCGCCGCGCCAGCTCCTCCTCCGCGGTGAGGCGCCCGACGGTGAAATCGTGCGGTACGGCCGGCTCGAAGGAGTCCATGCCGCGGCCGATCATGACGTCCTCATACACGTCCACCGGGTGGAGGAAGTCGTTGCGATACTCCGCCGGCTGCACCTCGATCTCGTCTCCGTCCATGCGCGCATAGGAGCCGACCTGCTCGATCCGGCGCACGACCTCGTCCGGCTCCATCTCCACTCCGAGGAGCTTTCCCGCGCCCTCGGGACTTACCCGGATGGGCTCCTGGAAGTAGAACGGAGTCACCACCGTCCGCCCGTACGGCGTGTCGAACGGATACTCCACCGACACTGGATGTACCGTGAAACCGGAATCCGCCATGTCGCACGCAACCACCGAGCACGCAAGCAACAGAATTTCCAGATTGCCCCCGGTCATCTCGACGAAGAGCTCGCTGTCGCCGACTTCGACCGCGCCGATGCGAGCGCTATTGATGATGGGCGGGAAGCTCAGGACGTCTCCCCGGTCGTCGGTGAGAAGCGGCATCCGCGGCTTGTCCGCCACGATGTGACCGAACTCGAGCCCCTTCGGGTGCTCCGAGAGAATCCGTCGCAGGCTCAGCTCTTCCTCCATCTGGAGCGGTACGAAGCTTGCCTCGTCCGGGTCGGCACCCCGATACCGAACCGGATACCGCATGAGCTCACTCCGGTAGATTCCCATGGCAACCGCTTCGCGCTTCTGGCCGTAGTTCCAGCAGAGCTTCTCCTGGCTCTGGATTACGTCTTTGAGGGTAGCCTCGTCGATGGCCTTCCCGGAGACGGCAAACCCGACCACGTAGGGGCGGATCTCCCGCACCGACTCGTCCACGACGATCCGCCGCTCCCCCGCATCCGCGAGCTTGCCCGGGGCGGAGAAAAAGTTGTAGCTCGGGCGCTCGCCGGTACGACGGACGCGCAGCTGCCGCCCGAGCCCGGCAGCGGACCAGAGGTCCGGCCGGTTCGTGTCGTTCAGCTCGATCTTGAGGATGCCTTCCTCGTCCTCCCACTCGTCCACTTCCGCCTTGGCGGTGACGAGCTTCTCTTCAAGCTCCTCACGCTCGTATCGCTCTCCGATGTACGCATCGAGCGCACTCCGGTACATCTCGATCTTCGGCATAGCGTTAGCTCCTTCGTCTTAGCCGCACTTTTTCCAGGTCGTTGGAGAACAGCTCCCGCAGATCCCCGAGACCGAGCTGCATAAGCGCCATCCGGTCGATTCCGAGCCCCCAGGCCAGAACCGGTACCGACACGCCCAACGGCTCGGTCACCTCCGGCCGGAAGATGCCCGATCCGCCCAGCTCGAACCAACCGAGCACCGGGTGCTTGATGTGCACCTCGACCGACGGCTCGGTGAACGGGAAGTAGCCCGGGACGTACTTCACCTCGTCCGCGCCCGCGACCTCTTCAGCGAAAATGCGCAGGAACCCGAGGAGCGTGCGGAGATTGACCTCCTCGCCGAGGACGATGCCCTCGGTCTGGTAGAAGTCGGAAAGGTGGGTCGCGTCGACGTCGTCCGGGCGGAAACAGCGCACGATCCCGAAGTACTTCCCGGGGATCTTCGCTTCCGGAAGGGTCTTGGCGCTCAACACCGTGCCCTGGCTTCTCAGGATCAGACGCCGCGTGAAGTCGCGGTCGAACCCGTACCGCCAGCCGCGGCTCCCCGTCTTCCAACCGTCCTCGTGCGTCGCCGCAACCTGGTCCAGGTACGGCTGCGCCATCTCGCCGGCGTGGGTCGGCTCTTTCACTTTGTAGACGTCGTGGATGTCGCGCGCCGCGTGGAACTGCGGCATGAAGAGCGCGTCCGAGTTCCAGAACTCGGTCTCCACAAGCGGCCCGTCAAACTCCTCGAACCCGAGACCGACGAGCTTGTCCTTGACCCAGTCGACGTACTCCGCGTACGGATTGCGCCGCCCGATCGACACCCGCGCCGGCGGGGTGTCGATGTTGTACTCGCGGAACGAAACGCGCCGCCAGCTTCCGTCGCGGAGCATCGCGGGAGTGAGCGCGCCCACTTCCTCGCCGGTGAGGCCCGCTTCGGCTGCCGAACGCGCGGCCGTAAGCCCCGCGTCGGTCAGCCGATACGTGACGTCCTCACGCTCGACTACCTTGAACGGAACCCCTTGGGCGCCTCGCTTCTTGCTCATACCGCCGATGAGCCGTGCATCCGCCTCGGAGAGCTCGCCATGGGAAATGCTTCCGTTCTGCGCAGCGCGCGCAATCAGCGCTTCGACCGTTTCCACCCAGTCGGCCTGGTCCGGCTCCTGGACCTCGACGCGCTTCTGATCGTCCATCCGGACCGCGCCGGCCTTCGACATCGCACCGAACGCGCTCCCGACGTCCTTCTTCTCCAGCCCTACCGCGGCCCCCAGCTCCGCCATCGGGGTCGGCCCGTGCTCCGACACGTGGTGGAGTATGCGACGTTCGGGGATTCCGTTCCGGGCGAAGTCACGGCCCAGGTCGGTCAGCTCGTAGTACACCCGGCTACGGCGCTCTTCCTCCTGCACGTACTCCTTGGCGCTGAGCCAGCTGAGCGCCTGGTTACACTGCCCTTCGTTGAACCCGAGCTCCTCCTGCATCCGCGCAACGGTCAGGCGATCCTCCGCTCCGTAAGACCGGAGCACCTTCACTTCCAACGGATGGAGTCGTTTTAGATCAGCATCAGCTCCCATTGGTTCCTCCACATATCCTTGTCACCCGTAGTCGCCTCGTGCGGCCGGGCCCTACGCTGCGGCCGGGACCGCCTCAGCAGAGCCGGCACCAGATGGCCGACTTCGCCCGCATCTGCGGGCTCGGACGGCCCGCCCTCCGCGGTGCTTCCAAGGACGCCGCCTTACGTTCCGGATAGCAGCGTCTTCTCCGCCAGCGAACGCAAAAACAGCCCTACGTCGCTTACCACACCGATTGCCTGGCTGGACCCTCGATCGCTGAGCTTGGTGACGACGGCGGGGTTGATGTCAACGCAGACCGTTCGCACCCATGAAGGGAGCATGTTTCCGGTTCCGATCGAATGCAACATCGAGCTCAGCATCAGAACCATTGAAGCCCCTTCGAGGATCTCCGCATACTGGCGCTGTGCCTCGATCATATCGTTGATGGTATCGGGCACCGGTCCGTCATCCCGAATCGATCCGGCCAAACAGTACGGAATGCCGTTGGCGAGGATCTCGTACATAACCCCTTCGGTGAGCGCCCCTGCTTCGATTGCGCGCCGAAGCGAGCCGTAATAGCGAATCCGGTTGATTGCGCGCATGTGGTTCTTGTGCCCCTCATGCGACGGGCGTCCGGTTTCCAGCTCCACACCAAGACTCGTTCCGAAGAAGACGTTCTCTACGTCGTGCACCGCCAGCGCATTCCCGGCCAGCACGCCGTGAATGTACCCGTTGCGGAGCAGACTAGAGAACGCCCCGGAGCCTCCCGTATGCACGATCACCGGTCCCGCCACCGCTACCACCTTCTCACCGGCCTCCTTGAGCCGCACCAGCTCGCGCGCGACATGGTGGACCGTCACGTCGACGCTGCGCTCGCTCGAGACCTCGTTCCACATGAACCCGAAGAAGTCCCCTTCTCGGTCCCGGTATGGAGGGGAAACCCGCACCGCGTCCGCGCTGCACAGAACCTGCTCATCTTTCCGGACGTCTCGGATTTTCCGGCACTCAGGACCGTCCTCCGTTACCACAATGACGGCGTCCATTCGCTGGTTTCGGACTTCTCGCCACTGCCCCTGAAGGAGCACTTCCGTCTTGTGGTTGGTCGTGGAGTAGAAGTCGTCCGGCACGCAGCCGTCGGCCGGGGCCGGCTTCAACACGGCTTCCGGCGCCTGCTTCTCGTAGCATCCGGCCTGAATTAGCTTGCGGGTGAGCTCCTCCAGCTCTTCCCCGGATCCACAGGTGACGTCTATCTCCAACTCGGAGAACGCCTCGTTGTTCTCCCCCATGTCGAAGCGAATAACCTGATAGCGCCCGCCCTCGGCGACAATCAAGTTGAGAATATTGGTCATTATTCCCGAATCGATCAGGTGCCCGCGAGCAAAAAAACGACGTGTCATGGTCCTGTATTGGTAGCGTATCGCCATGCGCTTGTAAAGCAACGTTGCGCTGATACTCAGAGAATCGCGGAGTGGGCCTCACCTCGCCGCCCATTCCAGACCTCGTTACCGTGGGGCCTTTCGCTCACGAGCGCCGCCAAGACTCCGATAACCGGCCCGAGCTATTCGCAAAATTTGAATACAAGTGTATTTTTTTGTATACAATTCGCGACCAACTATGTTCGGCCTCTCACTGCCATCGTTATAAAGTACTGCAATTCAGCAATTTAAGAGTTCCCGTAATTTCGGCCTGAGTGGCACGCAACTTGCACGTATGTACGCGAGAACGAAATCTAACGTCAGCTTCACAGGCGAATGGCAAACATGCAAAGCGAAACCCAACAGTACCACAACGCTGCGCGGACAACAAGAACGCGGGGTAATGTGCTTCCTCTCTTTCCGCAGTCAATGTGGTACGCCCTGGATTCCGCCGCGGAGTCCATCCCCGGATATGTCCGCACAGAGCTGGTGCGCAAATCGATCCACATGCTCGTTGCGCTCGTTCCTTCAATTGCTGCGTTTGCCGGAGCCCCCGTTGCGCTTGGGCTCCTGGGAGGCGGCACGCTCCTCTACGCCGTTGCCGAAACCTCTCGGCTTGGCGGTCATGACGTCTACGTGATATCAGATCTCACCCTGTTAGCCGCTAGACGCCGGGACCGCAACCGCTTCGTCATGGGGCCCATCACCCTCGGACTCGGAGCAATGCTCGCGCTGCTGCTCTATCCGGACCCCGCAGCTACAATCGCCATCTATGCTCTCGCCTTCGGCGACGGCGTATCCAGCTTGGTAGGGAAGATCGCCGGTCGCCACCGGATCCCGGGTTTGGGCGGCAAGACCGCGGAGGGGAGCATTGCCTGCTTTGCCGCGGTGTTCGCGGTTTCCTCGGGGCTGGTCACCCGTCCCTCGGAGGCGCTGACCATAGCTGTCGTCGCCACACTGCTGGAAGCACTGCCGATCCGGGATCTTGACAATCTGCTCCTCCCAATCGGTACGGGGTTCGTGGCCGGCATGCTGATCCTGTAGGCTTGTAGGCTCGGCGATCGCGGAGACCGGTGGCAGTGCGCCGCAGG
>PWGF01000512.1 GCA_003554375.1 Spirochaetaceae bacterium | reverse complement strand
GGACGAGCTCCGCGGCCCGTTCAACCCGCTTCGGTTCCGTGAGCTCCGCGTCTTCCGGCTCTCCACCTTCAACTACAAGGTGCTCTATGCAAGCGAGTTCGTGACGCTTCTCAACCTGAAGCACCCGGAGAACGAACGCGACGAGCGCCTCTTCGCATTCGTAGAGGTTCCGACGACGCGCCCGGAGCTGGACGAGCACGGCGGCATCCGCAGGATGGTGGCATTCGAGAACGTCTTCATGGAGGCGGTATACGCCATGCGTGCCGAGCAGGCAAAACGGCGGCGCAGGCTCTACTGGAACCGCTTGATCGTCCACATCCGCAATAGGCTGGAGGTAAATCTGGAGCAAATTCGGTCGTACGCGGCTCAGATGACCAATCGCGCTGCCGACTTGGGCCTGGAGCGGCTGGTCGTATACACCAGACGGCTTGATCCGGCCCGCCAGGGCGAAAACGAGGTGGAGCTCCTCTTCGAAAACATCAGCGGAACGAACTTCACCCTTCGCGGCCGCAACCCCTCCCGGGAGCCCTTGAAGACCCTCGACGCCTACACCGCGCGTGTCGTACGGGCGCGCCAGCGCGGCACCCTCTACCCGTATGAGCTCGTCCGTATGCTCACGCGCAGCGAGCTCCAGGTGGACACGGCGTTCCCCAAGGGGGAGTTCCAGGAATACGACATCGAGATCGACGGTACGAGCTCCCATCCCGTCCCGGTTCGCAGGCCGTACGGACAGGCAGAGTCCAACATCGTATTCGGCATCGTGACCAACCATCTTCCGGAGGTGTCCGAGCCGGTACGTCGCGTGCTCGTCCTCGCCGACGCAACCCGGGACATGGGAAGCTTAAGCGAGCCGGAGTGTCGGCGCGTCAACGCGGCGCTGGACCTGGCCGAAGAGCAGGAGATCCCGGTCGAATGGATTCCGATCTCCGCCGGGGCGCGCATCGACATGGAGAGCGGGACCGAGAATCTCGACTGGACGGCAGCCACGCTCAGGCGGATCATCGAGTTCACCGAGGCCGGGGGTGAGATCAATATCATCGTCGCCGGAATCAACGTCGGAGCTCAGAGCTACTGGAATGCCGAGGCAACCATGCTCCTACATACCCGGGGCCTCCTCATCATGACCGAGGACGCGGCCATGCTCCTCACCGGCAAGCGCGCGCTGGACTTCTCCGGCAGCGTCAGCGCGGAGGACAACACCGGCATCGGCGGCGTCGAGCGCGTCATGGAGCCCAACGGCCAGGCACAGATACGCGTCCGAGACCTCTTCCAAGCTTACGAGGTCCTCTTCCGCCACTACCGCATGACCTACGCGGGAACCGGCCGCCAGGTTCCGCTCCGCCGCCACAGCCAAGATCCCACGGATCGCGATATCGGCAAGAGTCCCTACCACGATCCGCTCAACCAGGGTTTCTCCACGATCGGCGATATCTTCTCTTCCGAGCTCAACCCGGAGCGGAAGAAGCCCTTCGATATGCGCCAGGTGATGAGCGCGCTCAAGGACCAGGATCAGGAGCACCTCGAGCGCTGGCAAGGAATGCGGGACGCGGAGACCGGGATCGTCTGGGAGACCCGGATCGGCGGGTTCGCTACCGGCCTCATCGGCATCGAGAGCCGGGGGCTCTCACGGATCGGAGAGGTTCCGCACGACGGACCGGAGAGCTGGAGCGGCGGCACCCTCTTCCCGCTCAGCTCCAAGAAGGTCGCCCGGGCAATCAACGCCTTCAGCGGGCGGCTGCCTGCAGTTATCTTGGCCAACCTCTCCGGTTTCGACGGATCGCCGGAAAGCATGCGCAAGCTCCAGCTCGAGTACGGGGCGGAAATCGGGCGGGCAGTCGTACGGTTTCAGGGGCCGATCATCTTCGTGGTGGTGGCGCGGTATCACGGCGGGGCCTACGTCGTGTTCTCCAAGGCGCTCAACCCTCGTCTGCACGCCGCCTCGCTGGAAGGCGCCTACGCCTCAGTGATCGGAGGAGCTCCGGCAGCCGCCGTCGTCTTTCCCGGCGTCGTACGCAAGCAGACGCAGGCCGACGAGCGCGTCATCGAGGCGCAGCGGCGCCTTTCCGAAGACGACAGCTTCACACAGAAGCAGTACGAGGCGATCTACCAAGAGGTTTCCGCCGAGAAGCAATCCGAGCTTGCACAGCGCTTCGACAGCATTCACAGCGTCCAACGAGCCAAAGACGTAGGATCGATCGACTCGATCATATCGATCTCCGAGCTTCGCCCTTACGTGATAGGCCGGATCGAGCGCGGGCTGGACGGCTACCGGACGGCGGAGCCCTAAGGGCCGGGTGAGCCGTCAAGGCCGCATGAGCCGTGACGGCCGGCCAAGCCGTGAGGGCCGGATGAGCCGTCAAGGCCGGCCGTCCGGAACGCTCCCTGCGGAAGGCGACCTACACGATACACCTGTGGCAAGCCGGCACCGGCGGACTCCCTGGGAACGTTCCTTGAAAACCCCGCGCGTCCTGGTCCATACTCTGCGCGCATGTCGGTCTTCATGAGCAGCCACGGCATCGTCAACTTCCTCCAGATCCATCCTCTGTTCGGCGTCGGTGTGATGCTACTCGGGGGTTATATGCTCGGGCGTCTCGCAGGCAGCATCGGGCTTCCCGAGATCACCGGCTTCATCGTGACCGGTCTGCTCATGGGCGGAGAGGTCTTTGGAATTGTTGGGGACACGGCTGCGGACGATCTGGCTGTCATAACGGAAGTGGCCCTGGCCCTCATCGCCTTCACCATTGGCAGCGAGCTCCGTTTCCAGAAGCTCAAGCGGATGGGGAAGTCCGTGGGCTGGATTACTGTGAGCCAGCTGGCCCTGACGTTCGCGTTGGTTGCCCTGACACTGAGTTTCACCTCGCTCTCCTGGCCGGTAGCACTATTGCTTGCCGCAGTGGCGTGCACGACTTCACCCGCAGCAATCGTGCACGTCGTTCAGTCCACCAGGGCACGCGGCCGGTTCGTCGACCGTCTGTTTGCTACGGTAGCTTTGGGCGACGCGCTCGCCATCGCTGTTTTTGGGATCGTCTTGGCGCTCGTACCGATGATGCTTGGGGGCGATGTCGCTCCTTCCGGTCTTCTCTGGAACGCGATAAGCGAGCTATCGGTAAGCATCGTGCTCGGGGCCGTGATCGGGGCTATTCTCAGTATCAGTACCCGACGGCTCCACCACAGCGGGGAGATACTGATCATCACCCTCGGATTCGTCTTCATATCGACTGCCATGGCCGTGGCGGCCAATCTCTCACCGCTACTCATCAACATTGTCGCCGGCGCCACCGTTGCAAACCTCAGCAAGGAGCATATCCGCGTGTTCCGCTCACTGGAGCCGCTGACCCCTCCGGTCTACGCGCTCTTCTTCGTCATTGCCGGCACCAAACTGCGGCCGAGTGTCCTGGTTATGCCGGAGACGCTCCTTCTGGGCGGCCTATTCATTGCCGCACGAGCGGCCGGCAAGTACTTCGGTGCCGCAGCCGGTGCAACGCTCGGAGGAGCAGACGCGCCCACCCGTCGCTGGTTGGGAATCAGTCTGTTTGCGCATGCCGGGGTAGCACTCGGCCTTGTGCTCTTGCTGCAAGCTGCCCCCCAGCTCGAGATGATGCCTCCCTTACCTCAGGAGGTAGTCCAAACCGCCGTCAATGTCGTGCTTATGTCGGTCTTCATCAACGAGATCACCGGCCCGATCTTTGCTTCGATCGCTGTACGCCGGACCCTTAGGTTGGAGGATTGATGGAACTCGAAGAAGCTCTCGATCCGGATTGCTGCGCGGTCGGTATGTCGGCCCGAGACAAGGATGAAGCGCTGTGGAAGCTCGCGGAACTCGCCATCAGAAGCTCCGCGCTCGAGGGCGTCGACTCGGAGACTATCTACCGAGTCTTGGCCGACCGTGAGGCACAAGGATCCACCGGTTTCGGCAAACAGATCGCCATGCCGCATGCGCGCGTTCCCGGTATGGACACCTTCGTTATGTTCGCCGCTGTGTTCCCGCGCGGAGTCGGCTTCGACGCAGTGGACAACAAGAAGGTGCGTATCTTCTTTGTGATTCTGGGCCCGGCCGAGGACGTCCAGTCTCACCTCCGGCTTCTAGCGGCCATCTCGCGCATAATGGCACATACCGACGCAGCCCGTGAGCTCCTGAAGACCCGGTCGCGGGACGCCCTTGTGGAGACGATCCAACGGCACATCGGACGTGCCTCCCGCCCGGCAACCCCCGCGACGACGAAACAGAAGCTCATGATGATCACCCTCTATGTCGAGCAGCATCTCTACGAGATTCTGGAGTTGCTGGTCGAGTTCGGAATAGAAGGTGCCTCGATCGTGGACAGCGTAGGAATGGGTCGCTATATCTCCAACGTGCCGCTGTTCGCCGAGTTCATCGGATTCATGAACGAGAACAAGAACGCAAGCCAGACGATCTTCACGCTTGTTCCGGAGCGGCATGTAGCGTCGCTCGTTGACCGAATCCAGGAAGTGACCGGCGATCTCGACAAGCGCGAGGGCGCAATGGTCCTCGTCCTGGATGTCGACTTCTACAAAGGCACGATGAAGATGATGTAGCTTGAGCAGAAAGAGTACCTTCGCTATGATGACCCATTCTTCGTACCCGGGAGAGTAGGTGGAACTATGGCGGACAGTTTGTGTTTGGTTGGAGCGGCCCAGAAGGCCGCTACGGACAAAGACAGTGTGTTGGAGCTGGTGGCTACGCTCGCTTGCTCGGCTCCTCCGCTCAAGGGCACGGAACCGGCGGAAATCAAGCGTCGCCTCACCGAGCGAGAGTCGGTGGCCTCTACCGCAATCGGCCACGGGGTCGCCATCCCTCACTGTTTCCTGGAAGGGATCGACAGATTTGTCGTGGGCCTCGTGACGAGCGACAGCGGTGTGGACTTCTCGGCGCCGGACGGTGAGCCTGTCCAGGTTTTCTTCTTCATCGTCGGACCGGCCGACCAGCGCAATCAACACGTTCGCATTCTCTCCGAAATCTCCCGTGGGGCGCGGAATCAGGCGCTCCGGAACTACCTTCTTACCCTCTCCGAAGACGAGCCGCTGCGAAACCAGCTCGCCACCATTCTCCCGGAGGAGCAAACGGATACGGCCACCGAGCGCTGCCTCCTCCACGTGCTGGTACAGGATGAGGCGGTCTTCGAGCCCGTTCTCGAGGAGCTGAGCGCGCGAGTAGGCGGAAGCATCGCGGTGCAAGATATGCGGAGTGCCGGCAGCTACCTCCACCGGATGCCCCTCTTCGCTGCGCTCTGGTCAGAGCGCGCCGAACAGACCATCAAGCTGCTGATGGCGATCGTGGACAAACGTCTCCTCAACGAGACCGTCCGCCGAATAAACGAAATTGTCCAAGAGACCGGTGACGGCGACCGGGTGCTTATAGCGGCGCACGATCTGATCTACGCTGCCGGCTCCCTCGACTTCTGAGAGGATCACATGGAGCCGGCGCACGCTATTCCCATTCTTGTAGTCATCGCGCTGATTCTCGCCATCGGCGTCTTCGCCGGGCGCCTCGTGCGTCTCATACGTCTTCCGGCGCTTATGGGTTTCCTACTGCTTGGTGTCCTCCTGGGCCCTTCCGCGATCGGCGTAGTGACGGAGCCTATGCTCGGGCAGCTGGAGTTCATTACGGAACTGGCTCTCGGCATGGTTGCCCTTGCAATCGGGCTGGAGCTGAGCTTTCGAGCTCTTCGGGAGCAACGCCTTCCCCTTATTCGAATTGTCGCATGGGAGAGCCTGCTGACCTTCGCGCTCGTGGGGACGGCGATCTTCTTGTTGACAGGGCGGCTTCCGGTGGCACTCGTCTTCGGTGCCGTAGCGGTTACGACCGCTCCGGCCGGAAAGGTAGCCGTTATCCAGGAGACCAGAGCCAGAGGGCCTCTCACTCGCGCTCTGCTCGCCGTGGTAGGCTTAGATGACGCCGCCGCTATCCTCATATTCGGGTTCGCGTTGGCGTTTGCCAAGTATTTGCTTGCTCTGGAGATTGGAGACGCCGAGGCAGCACTGGCCACGAGCCTTGCGATGCCGCTCATAGAGATCGCTCTGAGCATCGGAATTGGTGCGGTTCTCGGGTTTGGGCTCGGCATGGCGGACCGTTTACTCGGAAGATCCAGAGATGTCTTCATCCTCGTGATGGCTTCGGTATTCCTCATGGCCGGACTTGCCGAGGTCATGCAGATCTCGCTCGTTCTGACCGCTATGACCGCCGGCATTATCCTCGTGAACGCTCAGCCGCGTGAAACGGCCGAACGGGTCGGCCAACACGTGGCTGAGGTGACGCCTTTCATGTTCGTACTGTTCTTCGCCTTGGCGGGAGCACATCTCGATCTGGCAGCGCTCCCGCAGCTCGGTCTGGTCGGTACCGTCTATATTGTGGCTCGCTCTGCCGGGAAGATCGGAGGGTGCTGGATCGGGGCTCGCCGGGGAGGTGCCGATATGCGCGTCGCCCGGTACCTCGGCATCGGTATTCTGTCCCAAGCCGGCCTCGCGATCGGACTTGCTCTCATTGCGCTGCAAGAGCTGGCGCCGCTCGGCCCGGAAGCCGAGCAGGTGGCTCGAACGGTCATAGTAACCATAACGGCTTCCAGCGTGATCTTCGAGCTGGTTGGGCCCGTGCTCACCCGCACGGCCCTCACCCGCGCAGGAGAGACCGGCCGTGCCGGGCAGCCTGACTAGCCCCTCCCGTTGCGAACGGGCCCCTGCCACAACTACCCCGCTGGGCAGCCCCTGATTAGTACCGACGGAGGCAACAGCAGCGTGTGGCAGCTTCGGTACCAACCCAAGCTGCGGTCCCGGATTCGCAGGCGGAGCAACCACCCGAGCGGCGCCAAAGCTGCACTATAGCGAACCTCCAATCCCTGCCCATTTCCTTTGCCCGACGGGTGTGGTATTATCTTCATTCGGAACATCGCGAAAGGCATAACTATAAGGTGTAGCACATATACTCTTGGTCTATGTATTCAAATAACACACAGCTGCAACGTCAATCGAGAGCTATCGCCGACATCTCCGGCGACGTCGACCGTCGAGAAGCCGGCGCGGAGGGCCAGGTTCAGATCCCGGCCGGATGGTTTCGCATGGGGACCGAGGACCAAGAAGGCTTCCCGGATGACGGCGAAGGTCCGGTTCGGGATGTGTGGATCGACGCGTTCGACATCGACCGGTATGCCGTCTCCAACGCGCGCTTTGCACGCTTCGTCAAAGCCACCGGGCACAAGACCGAAGCGGAGCAATACGGTTGGTCGTATGTCTTTCATCTCTTCGTCCCGCGTTCCGCCGTACGCAATGGGGGCGTCCGCCGCGTACCAGGGCTCGAATGGTGGCGCGCGGTCCGTGGCGCGTGCTGGCACCGGCCGGAAGGCCGCGGCTCCCACATCGACAATCGTCCGGACCATCCCGTTGTGCACGTCAGCTGGAATGATGCCGTCGCGTACTGCCAATGGGCCGGCCGCCGCCTGCCCACTGAGGCCGAATGGGAGCACGCAGCGCGCGGCGGCCTCTCGCAGAAGCGCTTCCCCTGGGGCGACGAGCTCCGGCCGGGCGACACTCATATGTGCAACATATGGCAGGGCGACTTCCCGCGCGTGAACAGCGGTGACGACGGCTACATCGGAACTGCACCGGTTGCCGCCTTTCCACCTAATGGGTTCGGCCTGCACAATGTCGCCGGGAACGTATGGGAATGGTGCGCCGACTACTGGAGCGCCACCTACCATCGACAGGGACCACGCCACGATCCGACCGGCCCGCCGACCGGCACCGACCGCGTTATCCGCGGCGGCTCCTACCTCTGCCATCACTCCTACTGCAATCGCTACCGCGTAGCAGCACGCTCGCGGAACACGCCCGACAGCAGCACGGGAAACATGGGCTTCCGTACCGCAGGCCCCCCAGACAAGCATGCCACCCCCGGCAGAGAGAGTGCCCGCGAGAAGCATGGCGCCGCTCCCCCGCCCACCGAAGGCCGGCACGAGGTCAGTTGAAAGCGGTACCGGTGGAAGTGTTCCGTGGCGTGCGAGACTCCGTGATGCTCGAAAGCCCCGAACGATCGGCCCGCTTGCAGATTTCCTGCCTCCCAAGATAACCTGGGGCCGATTGGCCCTGTGGTCTTGCCGGCCGGTTGAGCCGCACTACACTTCTTGCCACGCAATCCTGCGCGATCGCATCACACGGTCTCATGATCGGAGGAGCTTGGGCCAAGCAAAAGCGCACGCATACAGGGGAAGCAATTATGAAGCTGTGCTCAATGTGGAGTTCGATATGGAGTTCGATTCGGTATCTCGGCGGGAGATGCCGCAACGCGGGCCTCCGGCCGGGAAGCCTGCCGGCCGCGGAGCGCTACGTTGGTTTCGCATCGCCGGCGGATGCCGTACGCGCGCCTTCGCGTGCCGTCACCGTCATGCTCGCGCTTCTCATACTGCTACCGGCAGCATCATCTCCGCTACTGGCCCACGGAGTTGGCGAAGATCCTGACCCGGCGCCCGGCGAAATCGCTCCGGACCCGAACGTTCTGACCGGCCGGCTCCTCAACGGCCTAACGTACTACATTCGCGAAAACGAGGAGCCGGAAGAGCGCGCATCGTTCCGCCTGGCGGTGAACGCCGGATCGATTGTGGAAGAGGAGGACGAGCAAGGTCTGGCCCACTTCGTCGAGCACATGGCGTTCCAAGGCACCGACAGCTTCACCCGTGAGGAGATCACCGGCTATCTTGAGCGGATCGGGATGCGGTTCGGCCCTCATATCAACGCATATGTCAGCTTCGACGAGACGGTCTACCGGCTCCGCGTTCCCACGGACGAGGAGGACACCGTAACCCGCGCGCTGGAAATCATGTCCGAATGGGCCGATCGGATGGCCTTTGAGAAGGACCGAGTTGAGCACGAACGTGATGTGATCAAAGAAGAGTGGCGTCTGGGCCTCGGAGCCGATCAACGCGTTCGCGACGAGATACTCCCTACCTTGCTCCACGACTCGCGCTACGCCGAACGCCTTCCGATCGGCGACTTGGACGTCGTCCGGGAAGCGCCTCCCGAGCAGCTTATAGACTTCTATGAGCGCTGGTACCGCCCGGAGCACATGGCCGTCGTGGCGGTCGGTGACTTCGATAAGCACGAGATGCGGAGCCGGATCGCGAAGCTCTTCGGCCGGATTCCAACTCCGGAGCAAGCACCAAGGCGTCCCGTCTATTCGATACCCGAGCACAACGAAACGCTGTTCGCCGTTGCGGAGGATCCCGAGCTTTCGCAGTCCTCGGTTACCATGTACGACAAGCGCCGCTACGATCCGGCGCGGACCGTAGAGGACTATCGAGAGCACCTGGTTGAGCGCCTCTACCGGGAGATCATGGATCGCCGGCTCCGCCGTCTGGGCCGGACGCCGGATGCTCCCTTCGTCAGGGCCCGCTCAGCTTCCTCGCAACCGGCACGCCCGTTGGATGCAAGCGTCCTTACCGCTACCGTGGAAGAGCATACGGCCGGCCACATCGAGGAAGCGCTCACCGCCCTCAAAAGAGAAGCAGTTCGGATCCAGGAACACGGTATAACGGAACCGGAGCTGGACCGGGCCCGGCGCACGATAGAGCGCGGCGCCGAACGGCAGTACCGGCAACGCGACGACATCGATTCGGAGAGCTTCGCAACGGATTACGTCGAGGCGTTCCTGGAGAACGCCCTCTTCCCCAGCCAGGAGACACGCTACGAGCTGACGCAGGAGCTCCTTCCGAAAATCCGACCGGACGAGGTGGCCGCGGTCGCGGAGGGACTGGTGACCGAGGAGAATCGCGTAGTCACCGTCGGGATGGTAGAGGGCGAAGAGCAAGCCCCGCCCGACGAGGCCTCGCTCCGGGCCGCTCTTGAGGCGGTGGACCCGGAGGAGGTAGAGCCTCCCGATGAGGACGAGCTCGTCGATGAGCTGACGGTGGAGCTTCCCGAGCCTGGGCGCATCGAGGAGGAGATCGAGCACGAGGAGGTTTCGGTTCACGAGTGGCATCTCTCCAACGGAATCACCGTTCTCGTGCGGCCAACCGACTACCGAACGGATGACGTCCGCATGAGCGCCTATGCGCCCGGCGGCG
>PWGF01000196.1 GCA_003554375.1 Spirochaetaceae bacterium | reverse complement strand
TGCGCCGTGCGGAAGCGCGCGAGTTTGTCGAGTCGAGACGTGAGGCCGGCTTGCCGTACCGTCAGGCGATGACGGACTACCTGTCGCGGTACAGCTTTGCTTTTACGCCTTTGGTGGTTACGCTGATCTCGTGCGCAGTCGGAAGCCGGTTGAAAAAGAATATCCTGCTCTTCAGCTTGCTGACGGCGCTGGGGATAAGTGTGCTGCATTACGTACTGGAGATGGTAACCGGCTTGTTGGCGCGGTTTGGTTACATCACGCCTCATGTAGGGGCGTTCAGTAGCGTAGCTGTGTTTCTATCTATCGGAGTCGCGCTGCTGTCCCGGACTCGCTCATAGCCGACCGGGGCGTAGCCGGTACCCGAATCCCCGGACTCGACCACAGCCGGAGATGCGTGAGCCTCGCAGTAGCTCTCCGGGGGGCTACATTGCGAGAATCTGGTAGCTCTCCGGGGGGCTACATTGCGAGAATCTGAGTGTTCGACGCCGAGAGTTGGACGCCGAGTGTTGAACGTAGAAGGACAGCGATGACGAGTGCGAACTTTGTAGTAGAAGCACGCGATGCCTCAAGCTCAGCCCGAGTGGGACGGCTCGAGTTGCCCCATGGACCGGTGACGACCCCGGTGTTCATGCCGGTAGGGACCGGAGGAACGGTGCGCGGAGTATTCCACCGGACGCTGGCGGAGTTAGGCTTCGCCCTTATCCTGGGGAACACGTATCACCTGTATCTGCGGCCTGGACACGACCGCATTCGACGGCTGGGAGGGCTGCATGCGTTTTCCGGCTGGGACGGAAACATCCTTACCGACTCAGGTGGGTTCCAAGTCTTCTCTTTGGCACCGTTCCGGACTGTTTCGGATGACGGGGTTCGGTTTCGTAGCCATATTGACGGATCGTACCATGAGCTCACGCCGGAGCTGGTGGTGGAGATCCAGGCCGCCCTGGGTAGTGATATCCAGATGCCGTTGGATGTGTGCTTGGGCTATGGAGTCGACAGGGCGGAAGCGTCGGAGGCGGTGGATCGGACTACCGCATGGGCCTCACGGGCTGCTCAAGCGTGGCGCGCCACCGGAGAATGGTACGAAGGGGCTCTGTTCGGGATCGTGCAAGGGAACTTCTATCCGGATCTGCGACGCAGGAGTGCTGAAGAGCTGTTGGAGTTGGATCTTCCGGGGTACGCCTTGGGCGGATTGTCGGTGGGAGAGCCGGCTGAGGTGTTCCGGGAGTACCTTGATCTAAGCGCGGAATTACTGCCGGGGGATCGTCCGCGGTACGTGATGGGGATCGGGACGCCGGACTACATCCTTCATGCAATAGAGCAGGGAATCGATATGTTCGATTGCGTAATGCCGACACGGATGGCCCGGAACGGCACGGTGTTCACACGAGGAGGCAGGATTGCGCTCAAGAATAGCAGGTTCGCCGATGATCCGGCTCCTATCGACGGCGATTTCACTCACCCGTCTGTAAGCATGTACTCCCGGGCATACGTCAGGCACCTGTTTAAGAGCGGAGAGATGCTAGGCCCGATGATAGCTACGGTCCACAATCTCAGCTTCTTGGCAGACTTGGTGTCGGAGGCCAGAGACGCAATCGCCAACGCCACTTTCGGCGCGTTCAAGCGCCGGTTTCTCCAGAGATATCTGGAAGGGAACGAGCGGGAACGGATTCGTAGCAGCGAAGCCCGCACCGGTCAGCCAGTTGACGCCGAGGTCGGAATGGGGGAGCGGGGGTGAGCGATGCTACCGATCGCCCGATGGTATCCGAGGTGGATCCGGAGGATGTGGGCGCGGGTGAGGGCGGCCGTGTAACCGGATCGATGAGCACCAGCGCCGCGAATGCGTTCGTGGTCATGCTCTCCACATTCGGCAGTCGGATACTCGGTTTCATCAAAATGGCTGTCATCGGCGCTGTATTCGGGGCCGGGGGCCGGGCGGACGTTCTCCATCTTGTTCTCACGATTCCGAACAATCTGAGGAAGCTTCTGGCCGAGGGAGCCCTGTCGTCCGCCTTTGTACCGGTTCTCTCCGACCGAATCGTTCATGATCGATCGGGGGAAGAACCTCGTCGGATAGTCCGGAGTCTTCTGAGCTTCCAGTATCTCATCCTGATTCCGCTCATCCTCCTTTCGATCGTGTTTGCGCCAACGGTGATCCGAATCCTCCTAGATTTCCCCGAGCCGGAGCGACACGCCCTGGCTGTAGAGCTGTTTCGCTACGTAATAGGCTACCTGCTTCTCATTAGCATAAGCGCCGTCTTCGTGGGTACACTCAACAGTCACGAGCGTTTCTTCATCCCGGCGCTCGCTCCTATCATGTTTTCGGTCGCCGTGATCGGGAGCATCCTCTTCTTTCACCAGTATCTCGGGATTTTCTCGATGGCAGTAGGCGTGTTGGTCGGGGGGGTGCTGCAGGTCGTGTTGCAGATTCCTCTCGTGCGCCGAATGGGGTACGATTTCAGACCCGAGTTGCGCTTCTCCGATCCCAATTTCCGAAGAGTTCTTCGGCAATGGGTCCCGGTAGTTGCCACGGCCGGGATCTACACTGTCAACCACCAAGTGGCCATGCGGTTTGCGAGCGGCTTGGAACCGGGAAGCGGGTCAGCAATGAGCAACGCGCTCGTTTTCTGGCAACTGCCTTTCGGCCTATTCTCAGCATCGATAACGACCGTAATGTTTCCCCGGATTAGCCGGCAGCTGTCGGCGTCGCAGCGAAGCCAGGCGATGGAGAGTGCGGAGACAGGTTTCCGGTATCTGATCGCGCTACTGATTCCCTCTTCAGTGGTGCTTGGCGTATACGGCGAGGAGATTATTGCAATGGCGCTCCAACGGGGGGCCTTTACCGTAGAAAACACGCGGCTGGCTGCGCGCGTGCTGACTGGGTTCTCATTTGGCCTTCTGGGCGTAGGGGCGTTTACCTATTTCCAGAGGGTGTTCTATGCGGACGGGGACTATCGAGTTCCGTTGCGCGTTGGATTGTTCGTCCTTTGTCTGGACGTAGCTCTTAGTTTGTGGCTCAAGGAAACGCATCTCAGGGTTGTCGGTCTGTCGGTGGCTAACTCTGTGGCGTTTACTACAGGGCTTCTCATCCTCCTGTACCAAGTGTCTCGTCGTTTCCGGCGTTTCGATGTGAAGGCGTTGGGTCGGAGCTTCGCGCACGCTACCGGTGCTGCACTTGCGCTCTTTGTCTACCTTCGGGTGGTGCAGCAGTTCCTCGGAGACTTTTGGGTGGAAGGGAGTACAGTACTTTACTTCGGAGTCGTCGTTGCCGTCTGTATAGTAGGGGGAGCGATTGTTCTCCTCTACTATTGGTTTCTGCGGGCCGAGATTGTGACGGTCTTTCTTGCAGGCCGATTGAAGCGCCCAGGCAAGAGCAGGCCTGGAGGACCGGCCGGAGCGTAGGGCTGCGTGAATGGCTTGCGCCGGCGAGCAGGCTCCGAAACGAGGCGATAGACAGGAGGGCCGGCATTCCATGGTGAAACCGACGATTGCTGGACTGATGCTTATATGGCTGTCCGCCGTGGTTGCGTTCGGACAGCAGGGACAACCGCAAGGTCAAGAAGACCCAGGCGGAGCTACTCCCCCCGGAGAGCAGGCTCCGCCGGACGGTGGAGCACCGCCTCCGGACGAAGGGCTCCCCGGTCTTGATGATCCGGACTCGGTTCCCATGGATCCCGGCCACGACCAGGACCTGGTTCCGCAACAGCCCTCGGAGGAGGGTGGTATCGATCGCTCGGTGATTCCAACTCCTGAGGATTTCCCAGATGGACGCGATGATCCGGAGCTTCTCGAGCAGTGGCGTGCAGTGATGCGGTTTGGAACGGACGCGGAGCTCGAAGAGCTTTTTCGTTTTCTGGCGGAGGAACGTGACGACCGTGTCGCCGAATCTGCCGCGGACCTTCTGACTGACGAAAGCGTGGACGACAGCGTTCGTCAATTGGCTGTGGAGTACTTTGACGCTATCGAGTCGGCTGCCGCGGAGGACGCTGCAGTCGAACTCCTGCAAGCAGATGCCGATCTCGCGCCGCAGGCGATCGTCCAGCTTGTCCGGTATCTTGGAAGCGTAGTGTCGGATCCGTCCGAGGATGCCATGGACCAACTCAAGGAGTTGGCACGGCATCCGGATGAGCACGTCCGAGCGCGCTCCATCGCAGCGCTTGGCGATGCCGAGGTTTCGGGAGCGGTCGATCTCCTTTTGGAGGCGATAGATGCGGAGTCCACGGAAGTTCGGTTGAGCGCTGTCCAATCGCTGGGAAGTTTGGGCGACGAGCGGGCGGTAGAGCCCCTTGTGGAGGTGGCAGCGAATACGCTTGAGGTGAGCGTCGTGCGCCATGAGGCGGTGAAGTCGCTCGGAGCGATCGGTGATCAGCGGGCAGCTGAGGCGCTGCAGCCGCTGGTGGATGACGAGGACGCGGCGCTCCGAGCGAATGCGGCAGCTGCATTGGCTAAGCTCGAGGGAGAGGATGTAAGCGAGCTCCTCGCCGCTACGTTGCGTGACCGGGACCCTGCTGTCCGAGAGGTAGCGCTTTCAGCTATCGCGGACGCCGAAATACACGAGCTCGTCGATGCGGTAGCATATCGCGCTCGTCGAGATACTGAAGAACACGTGCGCACAGCGGCGCTCGAGGTTCTTGGATCCATGGGGAGCGCGGCTGCCTGGGAAACGGTTGAAGAGCGTTTCGAGGATGACGGCGCTGCTCCGCTGGAGCGCCTTACCGCCGCGCAAGTGTTGATCGACGAGAGGCTCGAGGCGTCTATTGATCTCATGGAGGACGTAGTGGCGGATCTCGTGGAGAACGATCCTCTGGAAATCCTCGAGCCCCTCGCGGGGCTTCTGGCGGAGGCGGAGAGTGACGCCCTTACCGGTGTCTACCGCTTACTCTTGGAACAGGACGACGAAGCGATCCTTCAGACGCACGCCGTGCGCGGCGTCGCGCGGAACGGCATGAAGGAACTCCGCCCCGAAGTTGAACGGGTTTCGAACGCAACAGAAGCAGAGTTCCTTATGCGGGAAGCCGAAGATGCTCTATCGTCGATGGAGTAAGGGCGGCCCCGGAGTCAGAGATCACGAGACCTTGTTGAAGTCGGCCGGCCTAATATCCTCTACGCGGTAACTGTAGGTCCGATCGTTTATGACGAAGTGGAGCTCATCGCCGGCCTTGTGATTGTACAGCTCGATTCCGAGCGGCGACTGGTACGAGATAATGGAGCGCTCGGGATCGCTTTCCCACGGTCCGAGAATCGTGTACTCTTCTGTCTCTTTGGTCCTTTTGTTGTAGAGCTTCACTACCGTTCCGAAGGAGATAACGTTGCTATCGACCTCGTGCGGCTGCATTACCGTTGCGCGTTCGAGTTCGTCTTTGAGCCGCGCCGCGGTGTTATTCAGATGGTCCTGTCGTTCCTTGGCCGCTTTGTACTCCGCGTTCTCACGGAGATCCCCATATTCGCGAGCGGCAGCGATTTCCTTGGAGCTGTTGGGGACCTCTACGTCGTGTATATGCTGTAGCTCGCGTTGCTTCTGCTCGTACTGCTTGGGAGTTACGATGAAGCCTCCCCTGTTGACTCTGGAGCGATCGTCTTCACCCATGAACCGGATGCTGGGGTAGCGCTCTTTGATGCGATGGCGGAGCGAGAGCTTCACGCTCGGATCAAGCTCTTTGACATCCTCGACCAGCGTGAAGAGTCGCTGGGCGGCGTCCTCATCAGCTTCAAGCACGTAACGCAGGAGATGTTCGTCTTTGAACAGGAACGTCTGAATCTGTTTGTTGAGTTTTCGGTTATGTGCGACGTCTTTTTTGTTGGAGATGTCGCGGAAGGTGATATCCAGCAGGTGGATCAGGTTGATAAGCATCTTCTCATAGCTCAGTCGCAAATCCGCGAGGAGTTGCTCGTTCAGGGAGTTGCGGCAGATCCATACGTACGCCTCACGATAGTCCCGGTAGTTGTCGATGACATTTCGGTAGAGCTTGCGGACCTCTTCTTGCCGGTCGGCTTCCTCCAGCTCCGAGATGACCTCGCGATTGAGGAAATAGGGGAAAAGCCGTACATACCACTCGGCCCATCCCTTGACGTGATTGCGGAGCTGGTGGAGGAACTCCCGCTTCAGGTCCACGTTCTCAATGCCCGCGAACACTTGCTCGACGTTCTCAATACTCTCGAACAGCGTTCTAAAATCGAGATCGATGTCCGGATTTAGATACGGATGATTCGCCACGATACGCCGTACTAAGAGATTGCTTGCCACCACGTACTCGTTTACCTGGCGTTGTCCGCCCTTCAAGTAGGCGACGAAGTAATCGAACATCTCTTGGAAGTAGTCGGCATCCGCCCCTGCGTTGTCCCGGTTCTCGATCTGTCGCATAAACTCGCCGATGATTTTGACTCGGTCGAAGAAGCCACGGGCCGCCTGGAACTTGTTGAACACTTTCTCCTCAAAAGTGATCGGTTGATCCCGTACTACGTAGTGATCAGGCTTTCGCGGATGTATGCCAAAGCTCTCGTCGGTTCGGAGCATCTCTCGGGCCTTCGAACTCCAACTCGTCCACTCGCTCGGACTGAGCACGGAGGGAACCAGCTCAGACTTGATCTTTTTGATGTCCGCCCCATCTTCCATGCTGCCGAGCACGATTCGAAGCGCCCACGCGGGATCTGTCTTGACTTGCTTGCGCAGCTTCTCCTTGGGCGTGGTACTCTTGAGAACCCATATGTGATTCTTGGGGAGAATGGTGAGGGCGCTCACAGCCATCTTCAACGACATGGTGTGGCCTCGCTTCTTGACGAAATCGATGGTGATCTCGTCGCTTCCGATATCCCGGATTAGTCCGACTCCCCACGATCGATGGTAGACAAAATTCCCCTTGTCAAAAGAAATATGCTTCTCGAAATCAGCGATTGCATCGTGCACGTTGCGCCAGCTCTGATTTAGGTTCGAGAGCTTGATGTACTCTTCCAGATGGCTATGGTGGGCATAGAGCGAACGGTAACACTCTATGATCTCTTTGCGCGCCCACGGGTTACGAGGATCATAGCCTAGAATGCGCTTCAGAATGTCGATCCCAGTCTTCCAGTGCTCACGAGTCTTGAACTGGGGGTAGAGATCTTCGAGAAGCTGGATGGCTCGCTCTTCACTGATCATCTTGGCGATTCTGCGCTCGGCATGAGCGAAGAATTCCGTCTCCTGCGGGCACATACGAACCAGCTTGTGCCAAATCTCCTTTATGTTGGCGAAGCTCCGGTGGTTGATGTACCGGTGGAGCGCCTTCTTGTAATAGCGAATTGCCTCATCGAGGTCCGCATCGTCCTCCTTCTTGGCGGCTAGCTGCTTCACTATGTCTGCTTCGTCATAGTCGACCCGAATCAGACGCTCCCATGTCTCATGCACCTTCTCCGGCTGGTTCTCGTTGTTGTAGGTCTCAGCAAGAGTGCGAAGGGCGAACTTGTTCTCTCCGAAATCTAGAATCCGCTCGCAGAGATAGCGCACTATGCCCCACTTTCGGTTGTCGGAGAATATCTCGATGAGCGAGACCAAGTTTGCGTCATCAACGCTCTGTTCGGTTATCTTGATGATTCCGGAGACGTAGAGAGCTACGATGCTATTTGGTGTGTGAGCCAGATGCTCCTCACAAGCTTCAAGCACCTCGTCCTGTTGTTCCGCGTCATATACCTGCTGAATGAGCTCGTCCAACTCATGGAAGTTGGTTACGGTGTAGTTATTCAGTGTAGCCCGGGTCCACTTCTCTTCGTTCAAACGTTCGACAATGCTCTCTACCAACTGATCCGACATAGCCTTCATTGCTCCTCTAACCTACAATCTTCAGTCTAGTTCGTGAGGCATCAATTGGTGTAGTATTGGTACACCTTCATGCTCAACTCCCGAATTTTCAGCAGGACCTCATTGATCTTGCTCCGATCCTCTCCTGCATGCACGTAGTGATCGATTAGCCAGAAGTACCGGTTGATCAATCGCGGCTTCAGAATGTTCTGCGACTCGTACGAATCATGCTGTTCGTGAATCTCCCGTTCCAGCGCATAGATGCTCTGACGGAGCTTCCCGTACTCAATGGAGCGCAACTCGCGCTTGACGTTGAAGACGCCGAACAGCACTCCGTACACGGGTACCCATTCCAGGGCAGCCTGCCCTTTATAACCCAGCTCTTCGACCTTCTGGAAAAGGCGCCAAATCAACTCCGACTCGAGAGAGCCTACTTCTACTCGGGCCGGGGCGATGAAAAACGCTTCTCGAAAGAAGGCTTTGGCGCGTTGGGTTTCACTCACGAGCGCGTAGCAGTCGGCGAGCTCCGCCAGCACCTCCGCGTCCTCCTTCCGAACCTTAGCTGCTGCCTCCAACCTCTGTCGAGCTCCGTCATAATCGCCGATGCGCTTGCGGCAGCGTCCGACGCGGATGAGAAGCTCCGGGTCGTTACCGTCCGTCTCTTCCAGCAGCTGCTCGTATATAGCAAGCGCGCCGCCGAAAACGTGTTGCCGGAGCGCGTAGTAACAGCGCTCCGACGTGTTGCCGACCCGTTCGGCAAACTGAAGGAACGCGGGCCATTGACCAACACGGTACTCAGCGCGCTCGAAATCGTTTGCAATTCTGGCTGCTGTCTCTTGCCGCTCGCGCCAGAAATTGGCAAACTTCAGCGACGAGAGGACTTCGGCATTATCGAAGTCCAATGCCAGTGCTTGTTCCAGGCACCCAATGGCCTCGGAGAGTTGATGCTCCTTCACAAGCCGGTACGCCGTGCCGAGGAGCTCGTCCATAGATTCGTCACGTGATGCAATCTCCGATGTGGCCATAGGTTAGCTTTCGAGCAGCCCCAGTTCCCTGTCCCTCCGATTATACTTATGTGAAGTGCTTCGTCAACGGAATACGTTTGCCGTCGTTCTCCTGTCGAACGGCAGGGCCAACGCTGTTGGACAATGCGCCGGGAAGCGCGTCGGCAAGTGCCAACAATCCTGGCCTCACGCTCTTCGCTTTTCGCCGCCGGCGTGTAACCGTACTGGTCCAGCTGCGTTTGCCCTGCATCAAGCAGCCTGTGCGATTGTCCGAATGGGGGGACTCACGGTAAGATGGAGCCGTGAGCATGAAACGAGTTTTTGTATCCCCGAGTATCCTAAGCGGAGACTTCACGGCAGTTTCCGACGTGGTGCGACGTGCTGAGGAAGCCGGAGCAGACTATCTGCATCTGGACGTGATGGACGGACATTTTGTCCCGAACATTACGTTCGGACCCAAAATGGTTTCCGATATTCGCAAGATTTCCTCACTTCCGCTGGATGTGCACCTAATGGTGCAGCGTCCGGAGCTGTTGCTGGACGAGTTTCTGGCAGCTGGACCAAGCATCCTTACGTTCCATGTGGAAGCGACCGTCCATGCGCATCGGCTGGTGCAACGGATTCGCGAGCGGAACGTGCGTGCGGGAGTCTGTGTGATTCCTTCTACCCCTGCGGCCATGCTTGGGGAGATGATCCATTTCGTTGACATTGTCCTGGTCATGACGGTCAACCCCGGATTTGGCGGCCAGACGCTCATCCGGAGAACGGTGGACAAGGTGCGTGAGCTTGACCGGTGCCGGAATCGCCATGGACTGAGCTACCGCATAATATGTGACGGAGGAATCAATCTGGAAACCGCAGCAGATCTTCGGGAGGCGGGGGCAGATATCCTGGTGTCAGGCAGCGCGTTCCTGGAAGTTTCCGATCCGGGAGAGTTCGTTCGAGGGCTCCGAGGAGACCTCGATGGAGGACCGGGTCTACGTTAAGCAGTGAGCGCTGTGGAAGAATCGGCGCAGTTTCGGACCGGCAGGGCAGAAATGTCTTGTAGGATGAGCCTCCGGACGGGTGACCGGATGTCGGAGAATGGATTCGATGGTGCTTTGGAGCGAGCTCGGAATAGCGCAAGCGTTTTCAAGCCGGATGCGTGTCGTGTCGATAGGAGATCAGGGGGCGATTGTGTGATGAGAGTACGAGCTACCCTTGCCATTACCGTGGCGGTTCTCCTTGGAGCGCAGGCAGAGGCTCTGGAGCGAGTGGAGCAGGGGATCCGAGAATACGGAGCAGCACAGTACGAGGATGCCTACGAGCT
>PWGF01000182.1 GCA_003554375.1 Spirochaetaceae bacterium | reverse complement strand
GGTTGAGGCGGAAGAATCGCAGGGAGTGGACGTAACCGTTATTCTAGGAGAGGATTTCGATGGCAGATACGTGGCGCAGTGATTGCAGTCCGGTGACTGATTGCCGACCCGACGAGGAGCTGCAACGGAGTTTCGTCGAACGAGCCGCAAAGCTGCTGGCGGATGCGCAGGCAAAGGATACGGTCGCTATCGATGTGCGGGAGGTGTCGGGAGTCACGGATTATCTGCTCATCGGAACGGTGAACAGTCTTGCGCACGTCCAGGGGCTTGTGGATCAGATTCGAGATCTCACGGCGGAGTACGACATTGAGCCGCTATCCGGTGTGAAACGGCCGACGGAGGTCGGGTGGACGTTGGTAGACTACGGGTTTGTGGTGGTCCATCTTATGACGCGAAGCGTTCGAGAGTTCTATGAGCTGGAGAAGCTGTGGTTCTCCGGAACCCGCGTCTACGGAGACTACGAAAGGTAGGCTTCATCGGGCGCTAAGACCTGACGGCGCTCAGGTTACTTCCCCGCTGTTTCGTTTGACATCCGACAAAACTGGGTTTACGGTAAATCTGTGCAGGAGTCTACGTTGCGAGCGCAGGCTCCCGCTATACTGCATCCGCTGCGGGACGCCGGCGTCTGTGCAGGGGGGCTTACAATGCCGTACTCCGTGTCGGGGGGTAGGAACCGACATCCGCAGTCGAGCTTAGCGGAGGTACATCTGATGCAGGTCACCGATATCCGCATCCGGCGAGTGTCTTCAGAAGGGAAGTTGAAGGCTTACGTCACGGTTACATTCGACGACTGTTTTGTCGTACACAATGTAAAAGTAATCGAAGGCAAGAGCGGCGTCTTCATTGCCATGCCCAGCCGACGCACTAAGAGCGGAGAGTATAAGGATGTTGCGCATCCTATTCATTCCGACTTCCGGAATGACCTTCAGGATCGCATTCTCCGTGCCTATAACGGCTCCGGGGGACTTGAAGAGGCCCCGACGGAGCTGGTAAAAGAACAGCGGCGGTAGCCATACACGACAGTTTTCGGTATTATACCTCACCCTCTCTGGGACGTAGGCAAGTGGTTAAGCCACCGGGTTTTGATCCCGGCATGCGCAGGTTCGAATCCTGCCGTCCCAGCACTGGACGCCCTGCGGCGCAGAATTGCCGCAGGGCGTGCGTCTTTGCGGTGTAAGGAGCAAACAATGGAAGAGAAGCAGCTGACTGCACAGCCCAGAACGGAGCTGAAAAAGGGTGCGGCCGGTCGCATTCGGCGGGACGGGGGAATTCCGGCGATCATCTACGGTCACCATGAGCCGGTGCCCATTACGGTAAATGCACGGGAGTTTCACAAGCTCTTCCGCCGTATCTCGGAAAGCACCATCATCAACCTGGAGGTGGACAGCAGTACCTACGGGGTCCTCGTGAAGGATTATCAAGAGGATATCCTCACCGGCCGGGTGCTCCACATCGATTTCTACGAGTTCGAGCGCGGGCGTGCGCTACGTACGCACGTGCCGGTCCACGTGAGCGGTTCCCCAAAAGGAGTTCGGGAAGGTGGTATCTTGGAACATCCGCTTCACGAGTTCGAGATCGAGTGTCTTCCTAAGGACTTGCCGGATGAGATTGTTGTAGATGTCTCTGACCTCGAGGTAGGAAGCTCCATCCACGTTGCCGATGTAGCGGCTCCGGAGGGTGTGCGCATTCTCAACAGCGAGGACCAGGTGGTCGCGCTCGTAACTGCGCCGCGCGCGGAAGCGGTACGGGCTGAGGAAGAGGAAGAAGAAGAGGTCGAGGCAGAGGAACCCGAGGAAGCAGAAGAATAGGCCGGCGGCGTGTATCTCGTTATCGGGTTGGGAAACCCCGGCCAACGCTACCATGGTACGCGTCACAATGTCGGGTTCGCGACGATAGATGCAGCTGCTCGGGAGTTAGGGGTGAAGCTGAGGCAGCCGCTGTTCCGGCGTGTCATTCTCGGGCGGGGTCCGAATGTGGCGTTGGCTAAGCCCTTGACGTTCATGAATCGCTCGGGTGAGGCTCTGCCGTTTCTTCTGCCCTGGAGCGGGGTGGAGCCTTCACGGTTGGTGGTCGTCTGTGACAACTTGGATCTTCCGCCAGGCAGCGTGCGCCTCAAGCGCGGATCGTCCTCCGCGGGCCATCGGGGTGTGGCGTCCATCATCCAAAGACTGGACGGCGCAGAGTTCTGGCGACTGTTTATCGGAATCGGGCGGCCCGGCCCCGGGGAAGATGTGGTTCGTCACGTTCTTGGCGTCCCGGGCCCGGATGAACAGGCCAAACTCGAGCGTGCCATAGAGCACGGCGCGCGGGCAGTTGCGCACCTGTCGCGTTCAGAGCCGGAGGGGCTCGTGGCCTTTGTGAATGACTTCCGAGCGGAAGCGGAGTAGGCCATCGCCCCGATTGAACACCGTCTGTAAGAACGTTTAGTAGGACTGCGTTCCGCCGGAAGGGGTTCTGATGCACGAGCGCTTGGGCTGCGAGTGCGCTCGCTGAAGGCGCGGTGCACTGCAGAGGACGGCTTCCATCGAACTCAGGAGCCCGGAGTTGTCGGCTTTCGGCGGCTGCCCGCGGTAGTGCGCGCCGAGGATGGGTGTCGGCGGCGGGAGGAAAGGCTATGGCGCCAAGCTGCAGCGACAGGCTGCGGCAGCATCTCTTGAGCCGAGTCTCTCGGTATTTCGGTGACAGGCCTCTCCGGTTACTCGTGGCGTGCTCCGCCGGGAGGGATTCAACCGTACTTCTCCACGCGTTGGCGGAGCTCCGCTCGCACCGACGTATTGCGCTCCGAACGGCGCATTTCGACCATGGTCTACGAACTGCCGAAGAGCGAAAGCGCGACCGGCGGCAGTTGGAATGCTTGTGCGCATCTCTTGCCGTTCCGCTCATTGTAGAAGCGCGGAGAAATTCGTCCAAGGAAGAGAAGACGATCTGGCCGGAGGGGTTTCCGTGCGACGGACCGGAGGCAGGTCTTCGGCGGGCTCGATATCGCTTCCTTGCAGAAACAGCTCGCTTAGGCTACGACGCTGTGGTGCTCGGGCACCATGCGCAGGACCAGCTTGAAACCGTGCTTATGCGCGCCTTTTGGACGGCTTCCGCCGAAGGCCTCGCGGGCATGCAGGAGCTCGGGGGCGACGAGCTCGTTCTGTTTCGGCCGCTCCTGGAGCTGCCGGAGGCGCTGATTGCCGGGTATGCTCAAGAAAATGATCTTCACTGGGTTGAGGATCGGACCAACATCGACGAGCGCTATTTGCGAAACCATATCCGGCGTCGGATCGTTCCGGTACTACGGTCTGAGATCCCGGAGATCGAGGGCCGGGTGGTTGAGCTCACCGCACGGCTTCGTGAGACGTTTGCAGGACTGACAGCCGAGGCCGAAGAGCGTATTCGTTGGCACGCCAGGGGAGGGAGTCTTGTCGCCTCCCGAAACTCGTACGAGCGCTGTGCCCCGGCGTTGCGTCGGCAGGCACTCATGCTCGCCGCCAACCGGTTCAAGATTGCCAGGGTACCGTGGCGCTTACTGGATCCGGTCGTCCTCAATCCGCGAACAGGTCAGACAGTGAGAGGGGCCGGTCTGGAGGTCTCGGTTTCCAGAAGCATGGTTCGACTGGCCCCGGAGCGGGAAGGGGCCGCCGGACGGGAATACGTACTCCCGGTCCGGGAGGAAGTGCCGTGTCTAACTCCTGATGGCCTTCGCTTCGTCGTCCGTGCGGCCCCCGGGCGGGACGAGGCGGTGAGTAAGGTGGCGCCGGATTCGGATAGTAATCAGTCGGTAGTCCAAGTTTTCGGACCGCTCATAGTCCGGTCGGCAAGAGCAGGCGATGGTGCGGCAAGGAAAGGTCTTTCGGAGCTCATCCGAGACCGCGGAGTCTCGTTAGCGGGGACAGCGCAGCGCGCACAGCGGAACGCTCCGAGCGGTGAGCGGATGTCGCTACTCCAGGATCGAGCCGGAATCGTTGCGGCTTTTGCGGCCACTGAGTCCGGATGGCGGAGATGGACCCGGAAGGCGGAAACGTTGCCGGCGAGTGAGAGCCGGAGGCTCAAAAACGTCCGGCGAGTGGCGGTGTGCCTTCTCGAGTCGTGATTTCGCCTGTCTCGAAAGGGTAAGGCCTCGACGGACGGAACGAGCGAACGGCGCCCGCTTCGGCCCCATCGAATTGCAGCACGCGTTCTGATAGCCGACAATGTACAGAGAGATGTGTTGTGACGGGCTGAAACGTGAAATCGCAACGATGCAGCCGCTGGGGGGTGTGGGGAAACTCCGCGTCGTGTGCGTAGTATGTGTTGTCTTTGCGTTCATGACCGGTGCGGTGGAGGCGACGCCGGGACCCCGAATTGCCGAGGTACACGTGCGCGAAGCCACCCAACTGATTGAGCAAGGGGAGTGGGACGAAGCAGAGCGCATCGTCGACCGCGCGCTGGAATTCGATGAGAGATCGTCTGACGCTTACGCGCTCGGCGCGCGAGTCGCGCGGCGCGATCAAGAACGCACTCGTGAGGCTATTGAGTGGTACGAGCTCGCAATCGAGTTGGACGAGTTCAGTCAAGTATCTCGAATCGGTACCCTGGTTGAGCTCGCTGAGCTGTATCTGAGAACAGAGCGTCCCCATCTGGCCGCGGAGACTGCGGAGGAGGCGCGGTATCACCGTCCGCGTTCGGCGGACGCGTTGATAGTAGCGGCTCGCGCGGCTGCCGCCGGCGGAGAGCGAGCTGAGGCGGAGTGGCTCGTTGAGCAAGGCATGCAGCGCTTCCCCGAGGATGCGCGATTCCACCGCGTGGCGATGGAGCTTGATCCACAGGTGGGGTATGAGGACCGTCGCCGGTTGGAGACGAACGAGCAACCGGACGACTCGGAGTATCTCCGGACGCTTCTGACATACGCCGAGCTGGCGCCTTCGAAGTCTGAGCAAGCTCGTGCGGTGGACCGGTATTTCGAGCTGGGGGGAACTGACCCGCTTGCGTGGGTGGTGCGCCCGATCGACGATGAAGCGGAACACCTTGAGCGCTTTTTCGACCATGGAGGGGACGAAGATATCATTCTGTTGCGGCGAATGGCTGATCGCGTGAGTGAGGAAGGGCGCAACCGTGTTCTCGAGCAGATTCGTGAGGCCGACGGCGCGGTCGTGGGGGATCGCACTCGTGATGGGTATGCAGAGGAAAAGATTCGTGTTGAGGGAGGTGAGATCGTAGCGTGGCATATTGACCGGAATACCGACGGTGTTCCGGAGTACGAGGTGGAACTGCAGGACGCACGGCCTGTACGGATTGTGGATCGGAGCGGTGACAGCGAGCTTCGTATCGAGTATAGGCGTTATCCCGAGGTTGGGGCGGTGGAGATGGATCGAGGCAGCGACGTCGTTCGGTATCGGATCCTTCCTCGACGGCTTGCCCATCCGGTCCTGGACCGGGAAGCAGAGGGGTGGCCTCCCGACCCGGATGCGCTGCTCTACCCGTGGAGCCTCCGTGCGGAGCCGGCACGTCTGTCGCCGGAAGATGTGCCGCCACTGGCGTCCCACCGGGAGCTGCGGGAGCGTGACACGGACCGGATTTACGCATGGGAGGATCTCATAGCGGGAATGCCGAGCGAGCGGCGGGAAGATCGCCACCGGGACGGTATGATAGACTATCTGGTGTTGTACGAGGCCGGGCTTCCGAGTCAGGCGCTTCGTGACGTTACCGGGGACGGCCGGTTCGACGCGGTTGAGGACTACACAACCGGAAGGCTCTTTCAGATTCGCTACGACCGCGACGGAGACGGCGTTTATGATTACATTGAGACCCTGGATGAACCTCGAACACAGGAATGGGACTACGATGGCGACGGCCAAATCGACGCGATGCAGACCGACCTCGGTAGCGGACGCGTCCGCATCCTTTTCTCCTCCGGACGAGACGGCATTCTCGATCTCAGCATCGACCGGCTCCGAGGCCCGCTGCCGGCGGCCCCGTTGCGGGAGGGCGGATCCCGCGGGCGTCAATCGGAACCGGAGGAGTAGACAACTACCTACAGGGCCTATCGAGTCTCCTGAGCTAGCTGTCGCGTCCCGGGCGGCGGGGAAACCCGTGCGGCACGCCGGGGAGCCCGCCGGGATACGCGGTAGAACGCCCGGCGGCCGCCGCCTCGAACGCGGCTTCGGTGGACGGTGGTCGGGTTTGCGGCGCAAGGGCTTCGCCCACCTATCGGTCGCCACGCTCTTGTTGGTTCTTGCCGCTGCGACCGTGCTCGCGGGGTGTCAAATGGGACCTGAGGCGGTGGAGCCGACTCCTCCGCACGAAGAGGCGGTCAGAGCAGACGTAGAGCGGCGGATCGAAGAAGGACGTGCGGCTGCCGCGTTACAGCGTCTGTCCGGAGTTCAGGACAAGGGAGTCTTGGAAGATGACGTTCACGAGCGGCTCCGCAACCGGGCGGTGAGCGGTCTTGTCGCGGAACTGGAACAGGCGCATGGAGAGCGGGAATACAGGCGCGCGCTTTCGCGATATAGGTCTCTCGCGGCCTTGGGTGAGACGGAGCGCGCGGGTGACTTCACTGAGGAACGGATCAGACGGTCCTGGGCGGAGTGGTACCGGGAAGAGGAGAAAAACCCGGTTGCCGCCATACACACAGCGTTGAGGCTTCCGGATTTCGACGGCACGGACCCGGAGATTCTGCGTGAGTACGGCCGGCTGGCCGTGGAGAACAACCATCGCTTCGGGGTGGAACGGATTGTCGCGGCTTTGGAGGCAGCCGGCGAAAGCGTCCCGGAGTCGATGACGGAGTATCTGGAGCGGTTGCCTGACCTGGAGGAGATGCTTGCGGGAACGGCCACGATTTGGGTGGACGAAGGCGTGCGGATCCGCGAGGGGGTTGGCAGACGAGATCAGGTTATCGGTAGCGCCTTTTACATCGACAAGCGTGGCTATCTGATTACGAACTACCACGTAATTAGAGGTGCCGTGGAGCCGGACAAAGATGGCCGTACTCGAGTGTACGTCCGGCCCCACGAGGATCCGCAGGAGCGCATTCCTGCGCGAGTGGTGGGATATGACCGCGTGTTCGACATTGCGTTGCTGAAGGTGGCGGTGGAGCCGGAGTTCGTGTTCTCCTTTTCGGATCTGGAATACGTCAGTGCAGGCACGGATGTGTATGCCATGGGCTCGCCGGGAGGCCTGACCAGCTCCATAACCTCAGGGATTGTTTCGGCTACGGGGAGGCGGTTTCTTCCAATGGGTGAGGTCATGCAAGTCGACGCCGCGCTCAATCCCGGCAGCAGCGGAGGCCCCATCCTAACGCAGTCGGGCGATCTCTTGGGGGTGGTGTTCGCCGGCGCGCCCCAGTTCCAGGGAGTTAATTTCGCCGTCCCGAGTGAATGGATCCGTCTTTTTCTGCCCAGGCTGTATGACGATGGTCAACTCAAGCACCCATGGCTTGGAGTTGCCGTTCACGAGCGTCGGAATCAACTCGAGGTTACCTATGTACTTCCAGGATCTCCCGCCGCGGAAGCCGGTCTCGAAGTCGGAGACGTTCTCGAGAGGATTTCAGGGGAGAAGGTTGATAGCAAGGCGGACGCCCAACGGTTGATGCTCAAGAGTGAATTGGAGGAGCTAGTGAAAGTGGAAATCAGCCGCGAAGGGCAGGAGCTGGTCCGCTACGCAGCTACCACCGAACGCCCCTTCCGTCCGGTCGAGGAAGCTCTCGAGCGTGACGTCGAAGAAGCACTTTTCGGTCCCCTGTTTGGCATGAAAGTGCGTGAGCTTTCTTCCGGCATATTCCGGCGGAACTTCGTTGTTGAACGGGTATATCGGAGCGGACCTGCGGACGAAGCGAATATCTCGGAGCAGGATCCCTTCACGCTCCGCGGTTTTGAGATAGATACCGATCGAAAAATAGCGATTCTCGAGATGGTTATTCGTCAGCGCCGGTCCGGCTACGCTGAGCAGGGACTGGCGCTTGCAAATGCGCTGGACCTCGACAGCTTTTTGTAGTACACCCGGGGTTCTACAGCTGTATGCTGCTTGGGAGATGGCGTTGGCACTTAAGGTAAAGAGAACCGGTTCTCTGGTGGTGCAGGGCGGTATGGCGGCCGGGAGTTAGCCTGGATGGAGACAAAGAATCGGACTGAGGGCCAATCCGGGTCGACCGGAATCACCAGGCTCACCGATGAGCAGTTCGAACGACTTCGTTCTTTCATAGAGGGCGAGTTGGGGATTCGCATGCCCCCCCAGAAGCGTCTGATGCTTGAGAGTCGGCTACAGAAGCGAATCCGGGCATTGGGATGCCATGGGTTCTCCGACTATATTGAGCATGTCTTCTCCGGCGATGGGGTGTCCACCGAGCTTATTCGCCTGATCGACGCGGTTACCACCAACAAGACGGATTTTTTCCGCGAGCCGGACCATTTCGCACTCTTGCTGGATACGATCCTGCCGGATGGGTGCGGGCGTCTCGGGTGGGGGCAGAGTGCCCCACTGCGGGTATGGTCTGCTGCTGCTGCTACCGGGGAGGAGCCGTATACGCTGGCGATGGTTCTTAGCGAGTTCGGTCGAACGCTGCCGGGCTTCTCGTTCGAGGTGCTTGCTACCGATATCTCGACGGAGGCTTTGGAGAAGGGTAGACGGGCGGTATACCGGGAGGAGCGGATCGAGCCGGTGCCCGCGGAGCTCAGAAAGCGATACCTGTTACGTAGCAAGGACCGCGCAGCGGGGCTGGTGCGTGTGAGGCCGGAGTTAAGAAGTCGCGTGCGATTTGCCCGGCTGAACCTCAACGCGGAGCATTACGGTTTGCGCAGCCACTTCGAGATCATTTTCTGCCGGAATGTGATCATATACTTCGAGCGCCCCAAGCAGATAGAGTTGATCGAGCGGCTGTGCAACCATCTTACGTCCGGAGGCGTGCTCGTCCTCGGCCACGCGGAAACGCTTGCGGGCCGGAATCTGCCGCTTCAGCCGGTTGGACCGACGACATATCGAAAGATTGGCGGAGGGCGGCAGGCCAGTGGAACCCCAGATCGGGACAGGACAATGAGCGCCTCACAATAGGCGCAGGTTGATGGATAGCTGACAACGGTTAAAGGGAGGAGGTATGAGTAGCTCCAATCCGACTCGGGTGCTGATCATCGACGACTCCGCGGTGGTCCGAGAAACGCTCAAGGATCTCCTCAGCGCAGAGGAGGACATCGAGGTCATGGGAACGGCCAACGACCCGTTTATAGCGGCGAGGAAGCTGGAGCGAGAGATCCCCGACGTGATTACGCTGGATATCGAGATGCCGAGGATGGATGGCTTGACCTTCCTCAAGAAGCTGATGAACCGACATCCGATTCCGGTAGTCATCTGCTCAAGCCAGGCTGGGCAAGGATCTCGGAATGCGCTTCAGGCACTCGAGTACGGGGCGGTAGAGATCATCGAGAAACCAAAGCTCGGGACGAAGCAGTTCCTGGAGGAATCGCGAATACGTATCTGCGATGCAGTGCGAGGAGCCGCTGCTGCGGGGAAGAAGGCCGGTCCGGAGAAGGCGCTTGCTAGCCGCCCTGCGCCGAAGCATGCTGCCGACGTGATTCTGCCCGGCGGAGTCGGGGGCCACGTGGTGGAGACAACCCAGAAGATTGTTGTGGTCGGCGCTTCCACCGGCGGGACGGAAGCGTTGCGGGTGCTACTACAGCACTTGCCCGCGGACGCTTCGGGGATGGTCGTGGTACAGCACATGCCGGAACACTTCACCAAAGCCTTCGCCGAACGACTTGCGGAGTTATGTGAGGTGGACGTCAAAGAGGCGGAGTCCAACGACTCCGTCTTCCGCGGACGCGCGTTGATAGCCCCGGGAAATCGCCATACGCTGTTGAAACGGAGCGGAGCGCGCTATTTCGTGGAGGTGCGCGACGGGCCCCTCGTGAGCCGTCACCGCCCGTCGGTGGATGTCCTTTTTCGTTCCGCTGCTCGGTATGCAGGCCCGAACGCTGTGGGCGTAATCATGACCGGGATGGGGGACGACGGCGCGCGCGGTATGCTGGAGCTGAAGCAAGCGGGGGCGTATACTCTCGCTCAGGACGAAGCCTCTTCGGTCGTGTACGGGATGCCGCGTGAAGCCGTCGCGCGCGGCGCCGTAGACGAATCAATCTCCCTTCAGAGTATGGCAGATGCGGTGCTTCGGGTATGTGGGGGCAGAAGCGGTATAGCTGAGTAGATATCTCGTGGAGCCGCCGTCTCGGCGCAGCCTGGCAGTCATTGCGGGCGATTGCCGAGAACCTTCGGAATATGGACAGAG
>PWGF01000416.1 GCA_003554375.1 Spirochaetaceae bacterium | reverse complement strand
CCCTCTGTGTTCGCCAATACTGTCCGGCATTGCGGAGCCGGTGGAGAGTTCCAACACGGTGCGATCCGTCTCCCCGAGCCGAATAAGCGAATGAGGAGACAATTCCAGGCCCGGCCTTACCCGGTGGAAGACCCGCAGCCCGTCGAGATACAGCTCAGGTGCTCCCGCGATGTCCCTGACTACTGCTGCCCGACTCACGTGTCCCGGCCACCCAAGCCCAGGCGGCGTACTTAGCAACACGAACGCTGTAATAGAAAGAGCCGTTAGGAGTAGCTGTCTCTTCTCCATCTCGCGCCAATCCCCTCGGCGGTAGTCTGTCCACGCTGTCCTACGACCTCCTCTATTTTCGTCCGATTTCGTCGGCGCCTCAACCGGACCGGACACAGGACCTTGCAATGGCAACCGCTTCTCCGGAAACGGTGTGCTCTCACACGGCAAACGCAGTTGGAAACTGCGGCCGAAAGCGCGGCGGCGAGTACCCGCCCCCCGTGCTCTCGCGCTGGTAGTTGACAGGCCACGTGCCGCTCCGTAGCATCGTGGCTCATGCTTACATCGGATGGAAGACTTGGAGTGGCTATCGTCGGATGCGGTGCGGTGGGGAGCGAAGTAGCGCGAACGCTGCGGGAGCGCCAACATACGCTTCAGAACCGAAGCGGTGTCAGGTTGGAGCTCAGGGCAGTGGTATCGCGGACGTTCCGGACAGCGCGCGCCATGGGTCTCGAAGAAGAGCTTTTGTTTGATCGACTCGAGGACGCACTGGCCGAACGGCAGATCGACTGCGTGGTCGAGCTCATCGGCGGATTGGACCAAGCGCACGCCGCAATTCACGAAGCGCTTTCCGCCGGCAAGCACGTGGTAACCGCCAACAAGGCGCTACTCGCCACTCACGGCTCGGAGCTTATCGCCCACGCCCGGCGCAACGGCGTCACGATCGCATTTGAGGCGAGTTGTGCCGCCGGTATACCGATTCTCAGGGCCCTGTACGACGGGCTCGCCGCGAACGAGATCGAAGCACTCTACGGGATCGTAAACGGTACCTGTAACTACATATTGACGAAGATGGTAGATCACGGCGAGCGATATATCGACGCGCTCTCCGCGGCGCAGGCTGAACGCTACGCGGAAGCGGATCCAACGCTCGACGTAGACGGCACAGACAGTGCGCACAAGATCGCGATCATGGCAACCCTGGCGTTCGGCGCGCACGTCGACTACCGACAGCTCCACGTCGAAGGGATAAACCGGCTGAGCCTGGACGACGTGACCTACGCCACACGGCTCGGCTACATTGTGAAGCTCCTCGCGGTAGCCCGGAGATACAATGGAGGCCTGGCTGTGTTCGTCCGTCCTGCATTCATCTCACGGGAACACCCATTAGCGTGGGTCTCAGGACCATTCAATGCCGTCAGCATATACGGGGACGCGACCGGTCACACCATGTACTACGGGCGAGGCGCCGGGGGGACGCCGACCGCTTCGGCAGTGGTCGCGGATCTGGTATCTATCGCCCGCGGGGCGTACCAACCCGTTTTCCGCGCGCCCTGCTTCTGGCCGCAACCAGAATCGGAAACGTCCGCAGCGGAAACAACCGGTGCTAACACAACCGCCCGCAACCCGCAGCTCATCGCGGTCGAAGAGCTGGAGACCCGGTTCTATCTCCGTATGTCCGTTGACGACACGCCGGGAGCCCTTGCACGGATCGCAGACGTCCTCGGGAAGCACGACATCAGCATCGCAAGCGTTTTCCAAGCCGAAGCCCCGGATGAGCGCGCACCGGAGCCGGTTCATGTCGTCGTCACGCTCCATAGCACCACGGAAGGACGGCTAAGAGCTGCCGTGAAACGGATCGAGGCACTGAAATCGGTCCGCTCGCCGGTTTCTATCATCCCGATCATCGACGAGCATCCCGAGCGCAGCTTCGCCGGGGCCTAAGCACTCCTTCCATCGGTGGCGACAAACGCAGTCATCGGTGTCGACAGGGCAACGCAGGCGAACGACACGGCTGGAAGCGCGGCGGCGAGTGCTCTGTCGGTGTGGGCACGCGGCGTTGACAGGGCGGTACAACCTCTTTATCGTCCTGTGCAATAGGACGGTCGGCGGCACGCAGGCGGATTACCGGCCCCCGCCGAAAGCACATCGAGGGACGGAGGGGATTGCGCCGGATGTCCCTCAGGCCCAAGTCCCCCGTCCACGGTAAGGAGTACCCGTTTCCGGCCGTCCCCACCGGAAGGTAGCCAATCAAGGGTCATCGAGAGAGCTAAGGAGAATCCAATATGCACCAACGAGCGTTACTGGCCATTTCCCTTGTCGCGTCAGCCCTGCTTGCAGGCTGTGCCACGGCACCGGAAGACGTACCGGACGATCTCTCCGCTCCGGAGATGTTCCAGAGAGCCCAAGAAGCAGTCGACTCGCAAAACTTCGCCACGGCTGAAGCGTATTACGAAGCAGCGCTCGAACGTTTCGAGGATGACGCCGAGGTAACCGCGATCGCTCAGTACGAGATTGCGTTCATTCACTACCGTCGAGGCGAATACGACAAGGCCGAAGAGGGCTTCCGGGAGCTGCTAGAACGCTACGAAGCGGGGGAGCCCGGCCTTCCCGAATGGGCTGAAGTCCTTTCCCGTCATTTGTTGGACCGAATCGAGGAGAGGCGGTAACCCTCTGGGTTCTGAACGCTCGTCAGATCACCTATCTCCACCTCACGCTCTTCATTCCCCCTCTTCATTCCACGGTTACGCTCTTTGCCAAGTTCCGCGGCTGGTCGACGTTCCGTCCCAGCTTCAATGCCGCATAGTACGCGAAGAGCTGAAGCGGAACTACCATGAGATACGGATACAGCAACTCATCTGTTTTCGGCACGAAGAGCACATCGTCGGCAATATCTGCCAGCTCGTTGTCTCCATCCACCCCCAAAGCGATGACGGGGCCTCGGCGCGCTTTCACCTCTTTCATGTTGGAGATGACCTTGTCCCGCAGTCCGTCGTCCGGGACGATGAAGAGGCTTGGTGTTTCCTCGTTGATCAGGGCAATCGGTCCATGCTTGATCTCGGCAGCACTGTACCCTTCCGCATGCACGTAGCTGATTTCTTTCAGCTTCAACGCTCCCTCGAGCGCAACCGGGTAGTTGATACCGCGTCCCAGAAACAGGAAGTTTCGAGCCTGGTAGTAGCGCTCCGCTACGCGCCGAACCTCGTCCGCTCGGCTCAACACTTCGCGAACCGTATCCGGAACTCGCGCCAACTCCTTGGTGAAGCTTACTCCTGCTTCAAGACTCATGTCGCGCATACGAGCGATGAGCAATGTGAACAAATAGAACGCCGTCAACTGACTCGTGAACGCCTTCGTCGAAGCTACGGCTATCTCAGGTCCGGAGTGAATGTAGACTCCGCCGTCGCTCTCGCGCGGAATACTCGAACCGACTACGTTGCAGATTCCCAGTACGCGTGCGCCCTTCCGTTGGAGCTCCCGGAGCGCGGACAGGGTATCTGCGGTCTCTCCCGACTGACTTACCGCAAAGTAGACGGTGTTCCGCTCGACGATCGGATTGCGGTACCGTATCTCGGAAGCCAGCTCGGCTTGCGCCGGGACTCTGGCCATGTTCTCCAGAACGTATGCCCCCACCATGCCTGCGTAATAGCTAGTCCCCGCCGCGATGATCCTGACGCGCTGGACATCCAGGAGCTCACCCCGGGACATGTTGAGTCCACCCAAGTGTCCGGTGGCATTCTCCTGATCGATGCGTCCTTGCATCGCCCGAAAGATCGAGTCCGGCTGCTCAAAGATCTCCTTCTCCATATAGTGCTCGTAGCCGTTCTTCTCGATCTCTTCGAGCTCCCAGCCGATTGTCTCGACTTCCTTCTCGATCTTCCGGTCACGCAAATCCGTAGCAGTGTAGTCGGCCGCAGTGACACGAACCACCTCTCCGTCTTCCAGGTGGATCACCTGTTTGGTGTGAGCCAATACCGCCGTCACATCTGAGGCTAAGAACATCTCGTTGTCACCTACGCCCAGTAGCAACGGAGAACCGTGGCGGGCACCGACCAGCACACCCGGCTCGCCGGCATGCATACACACTACTCCATAGGTACCCTTGAGTAGCCCTAGTGCCTGTTTGACCGCTCGCTCGAGGTCACCCTGGTAGAACTTCTGGATTAGATGCGCGATTACCTCCGAATCGGTGTCCGACTCGAACACATATCCCTCTTCCGTGAGTCTGGAGCGTAAGCTCGAGAAGTTCTCGATAATTCCATTATGAACCACGGCAATGTTCCGATCGGCGGACACGTGCGGATGGGCATTCTTGTCCGTAACCTCTCCATGCGTTGCCCAGCGAGTGTGGCCGACACCGTGTGTGCCGGGAAGGTCCTCCGGCACCACCTCTCGAAGATCGTGTATCTTACCGGCTCTCTTGAATATCTCCACCTTAGAATCGACGCAAACGCTCAAACCGGCGGAGTCGTATCCTCTGTACTCGAGTCGCTTCAGTCCCTCCAGGAGCACCGGCGCCGCCGCCTTCGGACCGCAGTATCCAACAATTCCGCACATAGGCTCCTCCCTAGCTCAAACTTATCCTTACCCTTGCCAATCCGTTCCGCTACCGGCTCGCCACAGGGCTTCCGGGTGCACTATTCAGCTCTATTTGCCCTGCTCTGATTCGTGTAGTCGCTTCCAAAGAATACTACCAAATTGTACCGCACAGTATTTCTGTTATCATCTTATCATCTGATTCTTGAAATACTCCGCAAACAGCGCCGCCTGAGCGCGTTCTTCGCGCGTTCCTTTCGTGCCCGCCTTGGCTACGCGGCTTTCGCTCTCACCTGCCCAAAATCTCCCATGCTCGCGCGCAGGAAACCAGAGATGCTTTGTTCGGAATCGGTGCCAGAATCGGAAGGCTCTTGCCATATGCCAAGTGAGCCAACGACATACTCGGCAGCCCGACCGCGTTCTCCTCGTCAGCAACGAACGCGACGTGCGCCCCCGTCGGTGCGCGCTCCAGCGCAGCCTGGAACCAAGCCCCGGCATCAGCGAGCGACAGACGAGCAAACAGGTTTGCGGCGAACACCATGATCTGTACATCGACCGAAGTTCCCGCCACATCCTTCAGCGCGCCCGGCCGTTCCATGCCCAGCTGACTCCGAAATCTGTTGAAACACCCGCGCGCATCCTCCAGGTACTTGCGAGCTTCCGCCTCGGGAAGGGCCAAGAGCTCCTCCAATCTCCGGCGAACAGCTTGAACACGACCGGAAAACCGCTCTCTCCGGTAGACACCGGGCAACCGCAACACAACCGAAGAGAGCTCCGAACGTCGCCAGAAATACTCGGCGACCATCTCCAGCTGCTGCTTTGAGAACGAATACGCATCGGTCGGTGAGCACGGGTGCGCTTCGTCGACCGGGAGATAGCGCGGAAAGAACTCTTTCGGACCGAAGAACGCTCCAAGAGCGTTGATGGATCCGGCGGCTACAACGCGCTCTACGCCACGTCGGGCCGCCTCGCCGAATACTACGAAGCTTCCTCTGACGTTCACGTCGATTATCTGCTCCGCTGGGGCTGCAGAGGGCTGCGTAACGGCCGCCAAATGACACACCGCGTCGCAGCCCTCCATCGCATCCGCCACAGTAGACTCGTCGGTAACGAATCCTTGGATGATACGCACGGCACCCGTTCCGCTCCGGCCTTCCAACGGTACCCCCGCAAGCCTTTCCGGAGCCGGCCATTCGCTTGCCTGTCGATCCCCTGGCGGTCGCCCCAGGCCTGCGCCATCCTCACCTCCATCCGCTGCGTCCGAGCGACCGCGATCGAAATCGGCAGCGGGCAGATCAGCGCCAGTCAAGCCATGGAACTCTTGGTCGAGAAGAGTGAGATGGTAGCCGGATCGTGCAAGGCGGAGCGAAACCTCTCGCCCGATGAGACCGGAAGCCCCCGTGACAAGCACACGCATCGGGCTCCAATCTTACGCCTCCCGAGCAGCTCCGTCAAAGCCGCCCTCGGAACCGGGTCGGTTCCGTCTGGAAAGGGGCGGAGATCCGCAGTCAGAGCCGGGCCACTACGGTTGTACCCGTTTTCAGCCCGGTTTCGTCGCGTGCGGAGCCTTCACGGCACGCTATCTCCAGGTAACCGGAGCTCCCCCAATATGCCAAGAGTTGGCCGGGCGCCACATCTGAGAATGTACGCACCGGACGGACCGTCCTCTGCTTGTCGGTCGCGACCGACGACACGTTACCTTGGGGGATGTCGTCGCGATGAAGCGCCGTTATCAGGTTCCCGAAACGGTCAATGTGGACTACCGGCGCCTCCGCGAGCCCACGCGCAAGGTCGACTCGTACGCCGGAAGCAGCGCCAAGCGCCGGCTCTTCTACCGACTCGCCGCGATATCTCCAAATGCCGAATCGCGCAATTCGGCAAGCAAGCGGAACGAACAGGTCCCGGCCGTCGAATGTCTGCGAGTACGCGGGCTTTCGTTCTTCCAGCTGCCGGAGAACCCACTCGGCAGCTCGATAGCACAGCGCATCGCTGTACCGCCGCAGAAGCAGATCGGCCACGCCATTATCCGGAGCCACCAGGATACGCTCCCCCTCCTCGACGATGAGCTCTCGCCGCATCGATCCCACCCCGGGATCTACGACGGCGCACACCACTCCCGGCCGCGGCACCCATTCCCATGCCGCGGCGATCGTGTAGGCCGCCGACGGGATCGAGAACGGCGGTAACTCATGGGCCAAATCGATCCGAGGGATCCTCGGAGCCTCCCGTTCCGCCACCGCATGGAGGACACCCACGTAGTGATCTTGCAGTCCGAAGTCGGTCACTAACGCCAGGCACGAGCGTCTGCGTGTGGCGTGAGCCGGTTCCGTGCCCCGCCGGGCGGAACGCAGCTTCGCCCGACCCTGCCGAGTCCGAGCGGCACACAGCGCTCGTCGTCTTCGCGCTCGCCGCGACTGGTCTCTCATCACGCCGTCCTCAACAACAATACTCTCAGTGTAAGCTGCAAGAGAAACCGGCCCCCCGGCAAGCCTCCAAGACCAGGCACTGACCACGGCATTTCCGGACGTGTCGTCCAACTGCGTATGCGCTTTGGTTACCGCACTTGAATGGCCACATCACCGGCGAGACTTCCGATCCGCGCATCGGTGAAACCGGCGCCGATTCGGTACGAGACGCTGAACCGGTCGCTGTCTACGGCGAGTCCGGCGCCGGGGGCAGCCTCAGGCGCAGGCTCCACGCTCCCCGAACCGCGGGGAATCCGCACCCACACCGCCGAACGATCGCCGAACTCAGCCCGAATGTCACCTCGCGTACTGTGCACGTCGATCGTCCCGTCACGGAATGCTCCCACCGCGAGGTCCACATTGCCCGAATTAGTCCGTATTGTCAGACTCCGCACAGCTGGAGCATCAAGGTCCACGTTGCCGGAGACGGTTCGGATTGTAACACGCTCGGTAAGCTCCGAGGCAACCGCAATCTCCCCGGAAGTGGTAGAGGCGGTTATCCGGCCCCTGCTCTCCGGAACGGAGATCGCGAGGTCCCCGCCCGTCGTTCGCGCGTCGACCTCGGCGTTCACGTCCTCCACGGAGACGGTAGCCTGCTCGCCGCGAACGATGAGTTTTCGGATGCCTTCGGGAACCTGTACCTCGAGCTCCACTTCACGCTCGTAACGCCCTACCTCGCGGCGAGTCGATACGACGACACCGGCACGGCCATGCTCGACCCTGATCTCCGGCCCCTCCGCAGCCACCGGCGCCCCCTCGACTCTCAGGAGGCCGTCGTCACTCCTGCTTACCGAGACGGTCCCCGCCCGTACCCGGACCTCCACGATGGCGCGAGGAGCGAGTTGATAGGCGACGTCGACCGAGCTCGCCCCCAACGATATCAAGGCGCAGAGCGAAAGCACCACGGCAGATCCAAACTTGAAAGCACGCACGAGCATCTCCCTTTAAGAGTCGGCGTTGCAGGCGTCTCACTTCAACACACAGGCTCCTACCGGCGCCGGAAAACGGCCAACACGGGGTCGTGGTCACTGTGCCGGTTGACGTCCCCGACAGGCAGATCGCTGTTGACGTGCATAACATCGAACCAGACCTCGAACTGCTCCAGCATGGACTCCGCCGCGTGGATCTGATCGAGTACCTGGGAGCGTCCCATGTAGTTGTAGGTGTACCGTCGCTCGGGATCCACTAAGCCGTGCAGACCGATCAACCCGCCCGCCTCGATGATCTCCGCGGTTTCCGAAAAATGAAAGTCGTTGTAATCGCCCGCGACGATCACGCTCGCCTCGGGATCCAACTCCAGGATCGAGGCCACGAAGTCGCGAACGTGACGCGCCTGCGGGTGTCTGCGCTCCTGTTCCGTGTAGCTCCGATCGGGCGGCTGGATGCGCCCCATGACGGGCGTATCGCCAATCTTCGCGCGGAAGTGAACCGAGATGACGATGACCGTCTCGCCGCCTATGCGAAACTCCCCCGCGAGTGGTTTTCGGGAGCGCTCGAAGGCTTCCGCCCGTGGACGAATGCGCCCCGGACTGTGGCTCAGCCGCACCGCCCCGGTCGGCACCTCCACCCCCGGCTGCGTTGCGTCCCACGCTCCCCCGGCCCCGCGATCGACAAACTCGACCCGTTCGGTATCGAAGAGAAACACGTTGCGCACGTTTCCGTACGGGGCCCCGCCGTCCTCATGCGGAGCCGGATCGATCTGACGGTAGTCGTAATGAGCTCCGCCGGGAAGCGCATGAACCGCATCCAGCAGCTTCGAGAGAGTCCGGTCCGCGGCGGAGCTATCGGTTCGCTCGGTTCCCCAGTTGTCCATGATCTCCACCAGGGAGACGATGTCGGGCGCATTCAAGTCGACCACGATCGTCCTGGCAGTCTGATCGAAACGCCGCTGCGGGTCCGGGTATGCCAGGTCGTGCACGTTCAGTGCTGCGATCGAGAAACCGTCCTCCGGCTCCGGAATATCTACGGTGCCGTTCCAGGCCCCCGCCTCGGTCTCCGCCTGCGCCGGCGCCTCCGTCTCAATCTCCGTCTGCGTCTCCGCGCGTCGCGCCGCCGGAGCAGGCTCCGCCGGTGGTTCCATCTCAGGACGAATCGTATAGGCCCCGCGCTCGTAATCCAGAATTCCGATGATAGGAGCGGAAACCCGATCGCCTACCGAGAAGCTGGGCCACTCCGAATCAGCAGCCACTCGCAGCACACCACGCGTCGGATCGTAGTCCTCTCTCACAATGCCCCCCGCGGGGGAGCGCAATCGCCCCTGAAGAATCGAGTCGAGGGCCACGAAGAAGTTCCCGTAGGCGTCCGTCGGCCCGGTGACGACCGCCGTGCCCAACCGAACCCGCATGTGCTCCAGGCTCTCCCAGAAATCGAGCACGTCGCGCTTGGGCTGGAACACTGAGTTCGGGTGCTCCACGTCACGGTAGCTGATGTCCGCATAGAGGACCGCCTCGGGCACGGCACGTCCTCCGCTCCCTAGCGAGACCGGCGGCGGAAGCTTGGCAGCGTCACGTGGGCCGGGCCGAGTACGTCTCAGAAGCTTGAGCGAATCGCTTCCCGACGATATCAGAAGCCGCGTTCGTGAAAGGTTCCCGGTCCACGCGTCGGTGTAGAAAGGTGGGTCCGTGTAGTCCTCCCGCAAGGTGCCTCGCTTAACCAGAACAAGGTCGCCCGGAATCAGCTCCGCTTCCGAGCAGAGATAGAGCATGATTCCTTCGCTTGTCGCCCTGTTTCCGTCCGGAAAAGGAGACTGAATGTACACGTCCTGGTAGCTGCGAAACTCGGCGCTTCCGGGCGGGCCGCCCCGGCCATCCCGTACCGCGGTCACTACCCCCACCACGTTCTCCACCTCGGCGCCGTCCAAAGGGCTTCGGTGCGCGGCGCCCTGGATTGTACTGATCCCAGTCAACGGAAGCGGGTCAAGCTCGCCCCAATCGAGGGTCCGAAAGTCGATTCCGTCGATCCGGCGGTCGACCGATACCTCCGTCGTCATTCTCATCGGATATACGAGGTGCTCCGCGTACGCCGCCTCCACGTGCAACGACGCCGCGGAGCCCTGTATCGGCGTGAACCCCTGTTTACAATGCGGCCCAGAAGCGGAGGCGTAGGCAGCGGGCCACACAGGCACGTGAAGCGCGTACCGCCCCTCCCTGTCGGTCACGGTCCGAGCAAGCACGAGGCAAGGCGGACTCACCCCCCAACTCGGATCGAGGGGACTCGGCCAATTGCTCGGCCGTACATCCTGATCCAACACGGGTCTCT